>CAKQQU010000001.1 GCA_934271085.1 uncultured Bacillota bacterium
CCCCCTGCGTTATGTGGCAGAAACCCTGGGGGCCACTGTTAACTGGCAATACGAAGGAAAATATATTTTTATCAGCAAATGATATGCTGCTTTTGCCTTTATTAATGAAAAATTGTTTAACATCGATATTGTTATTTGAAGGAACCATAATATGAAATTGCGGGAATTGGTTTTTGATGATGCCGGAGCCTTGCTGGCCTGGCTTCAGGATGAAAGGGTCAACCGCTGGCTGGATGGCGATATGAACAGCCTTACTTCGGCTGATATGGAAAATTTTATTTGCGGGGCAGTTTTGCTGGCAGAAGATACGCAGCGGGTCATCAGCGATAATGAGGGCCGCTTTTGGGGATTGGCTTCCTTAAAAAATATCAGCCAGCGGCAGCATAGCGCCGAGCTGGCCTTGGGGCTGGCTCCTGAAGTGTGGGGCAGGGGATGGGCTGCGCAGGCAGCAGATGAGCTGTTGGCCTATGGCTTTCGGCAGCTTTCATTGGAATATGTATACGGATGCGTCAATAAGGGCAATACTGCCGCATTAAAATTTTGCCAAAAATACGGAATGAGAGAGATGGCCGCTCCCCCTGGTGAGGCAATGCTTTTGGGGGAGTATTTACGCTGGTTTATCATGGAAAAAGCTGATTTTGAATTACAGAGGTGCAGGGACTGATCTTAAGATATTTACGGCAGCAGGCATAGCAGATGCTTACGCCGGATTATTAATAAAAAGGCAGGCTGTTTACACAGCCTGCCTTTTTCGTATTGTTGCTATTCACCATATAGTGAGCAAATTTGTTTTTGCTCAGCAGGGCATATGCCTGAAATCACTAGATGGCATAAGCCTCTTTATACAGTTTCAGGAAGTCTGCCGCCTTGATATCCCGGACATTGCTGGGGGTGGAGACATTCTTTTCGGCTGCAATGGAAAGGGCCTCAAAATCGGCAGGATCAACTTTGGGAAGCTGATTGAATTTGGGGATATCCACATCTCTGCACAGTTTGGCCAGAGCGTCGGCAGCAGCCAGGGCGGCCTCTTCCATAGTCATATTACGGGTATCTACTCCCAGATAGCGGGCTACATCAGCATGCTTTTTATAATCGGCAGGTGCATTGAACCGGATGACTGTGGGCAGGAATACGGCATTGGCTACGCCGTGAGGAGTATCGTAGCGGCCGCCCAGAGCCTCGGCCATGCAGTGGACAGCGCCCACATCGGCAAAGCCAAAGGCTATACCTGCTATAGTGCTGCCCAGCATCATGCCGGTGCAGGATTCCAAATCAGGTTCCTTTACTGCCTTTACCAGATTCCTGGCGATGATATCCATGGCATAAATGGCATTGGCATCAGTGTGGGGAGATGCTACCTTGCAGGTATATGCCTCCACAGCATGGGTCATTGCGTCGATGCCGCAGGATGCCATGATATGGGAAGGCAGGTTCAGCAGCATTTCCGGATCCACCAAAGCCACCCGGGGAGCACATTTGGGATCGAAAACATTAAGCTTTACGTGGATATCGCTGTCGGTTATAACGGCAAAAGGAGTAACCTCGCTGCCGGTACCGGCGGTAGTGGGGACTGCTATCAGAGGGGTGATCGGTTTTTTAAGTAACTGGAAGCCGCACCAGTCCTGTATCCTGCCTCCGTGGGTCAGCAGGGTGCCGATGGCCTTGGCAGTATCCATGGAGCTGCCGCCGCCTACGGCTATGATAACGTCAACACCTTCCGCCTGTGCAAATTCGCATCCTGCGGCGCAGTCCAGATCCCGGGGATTGGGAACTATGCGGTCATAAAGCACATAGGGAAGCTGTTCCTTTTTCAGCTCAGCTTCGATGCCCTCAGTCAGACCGGCGCCAATGACACCCTTATCGGCAACCAGCAGGACTTTGGTGGCGCCCATGGCCTTGGCCTCCTTGGCAGCCGTGCGGGATATCCCGGGGCCGAATTCGATGCGCGTGGGCAGCGCAAAAGAGTAAGTGGTCAGCGTCATGTTTATCCTCCTTTTAATTAATATTGATGTATTGATTGTATCTTTTTATCAGGCATTAATAATGCCTTTAAACTGTTTTCAGTATACCACATAAAGTGATGGTTGGTAAATTAATCTTTTAAAATTAAGCCGTGAACAAAATTTTTATCCGGCTGTGTTTACCAATATCGTTATCATACACTTATTATCTGAGCCGCAGTTGCCAGAAAGCCACAGCGGAAGCAGCGGCTACGTTTAATGAATCTACTCCGTTAGCCATGGGTATAACCAGGGTATAGTCGCAATGAGCAATAGTTTCCTTTTTCAGTCCGTCGCCTTCCGTACCTAAAATTATAGCCAGTTTTTCTTCATTGCTGGCAGCAGTAGAGTCTATGCTTTGTGAATGATCCCCCAGAGCCATGGCTGCAGTGGCAAAACCCATTTGTTTCAGCATATCAAGCCACTGGCCGGGCCAGGCACCTTTGTTCCCCAGTCTGGCCCAGGGTATCTGAAAAACAGTACCCATACTTACCCGTATGGCCCTGCGGCACAGTGGATCGCAGCATCCGGATGTAAGCAATACAGCGTCTATGCCCAAAGCTGCTGCCGAGCGCATAATGGCCCCCACATTGGTGGAGTCCGCAATATCTTCCAGTACCGCTATTCGTTTAGCCTGAGCGCAGAGAGGCTTTGCCTCCGGCAGTGGACGGCGGCCCATGGCGCAGAGCACGCCCCTGGTAAGCTGATATCCTGTAAGCTCCGATAACAGCTGCCTGTCCGCAGTATAAATGGGGATATCTCCGCAGCGGGCGATAATATCAGCCGCCTGCCCA
The DNA here is from genome assembly GCA_934271085.1 of uncultured Bacillota bacterium. Taxonomy (GTDB): domain Bacteria; phylum Bacillota; class Dehalobacteriia; order UBA4068; family UBA4068; genus HGM13862. The sequence goes on from CAKQQU010000001.1 coordinate 2,795, forward strand.
TCTATATGGCGTTTTTCCATCAGCAGGGAAAAAGGCCGGTATCCCGCATCAAGGGCCAGCCGTATCACCTTGCAGCTTTCGGCGATAAACATACTTTTTTGAGACTGCTGCTTGCTGCGGAGCTGGGATTCGGTAAGCCGGGCAAAAATATCCAACTGCGGATCGCTGAAATCGGTTATCTCAATGATGTTTGGCATAGATACTCCTTGATATGTACTGGTAAAAGATAACTTGTCTAATCCCATTATAATCCCTTAAACATAAATATCAAGGAAACTTTCCGTAAATGCAGATATGCTGGGTAAAGGTTTTGAAAATATGGGGACCATTGCTGTCTTTATCGTAATGTTTCTTTTTTCGATCTTTCATATAATGCCGGTTCTTTTCATATGCTTTACAAAAGCCAGCAAGGAGGCAGCCCAATGCAGGATTATATCGAAAAAAGAGTCATGGAGATAAGCAACTATATCATCGAGAGCGGCTCTACCGTTCGCCAGACTGCAGGCGTTTTTGGTGTAAGCAAAAGTACTGTGCATAAAGATATTACCGAGCGATTGCCGCAGATAAACGATCTGGTAGCAGCAAGGGTGCGGCAGATACTGGATAATAATAAGGCCGAGCGGCATTTGCGGGGAGGAGAGGCTACCCGCCGCAAATACCAGGGTATGCGCGAGCGAAATGAGATATAAATAGATCCTGTTTGCAACCAGACCATTTTATTGGACAGTAATTTATGATATTATAGCAATGGAGGTGTTTTGTATGGCAAGATCCGCCAATCAAAAACTGAAGTTGCTGTATCTGATGGGAGTATTGCTGGAACAAAGCGACGAAGATCATCCTTTGACCATAGCGCAGCTCATTGCCTATTTAGCAGAAAAGGGAATATCTGCCGAGCGTAAAAGCATCTATGACGATCTGGAAGCTCTGCGGGTTTTTGGTTTGGATATAGTTCAGGTGAAATCCCATAATACAGGCTATTATGTAGGGTCTCGCTGTTTCGATCAGGCCGAATTAAAACTGCTGGCAGATAGTGTGCAATCTTCCAAATTTATAACAAATAAAAAAGCCGCCTCCCTTATAAAAAAAATAGGGGCTCTTACCAGTACACACCAGGGAAGCATATTGCAGCGGCATATATACGTTCGCAACCGGATCAAAAGCATGAATCAGAGCGTTTACAGTAATGTGGACTGTATTTCCGAAGCCGTCAATGCTGACAGCAGTATCCGGTTTCGCTATTTTGAATATGCGGTGGATAAGGAGCGGAAATTCCGCAGGAACGGCGAGCGCTATCTGGCAAGCCCGTTTATGCTTATTTGGGATGATGAAAAGTATTATGTGCTGGCATGGGATGAGGAGGCGGCCATGCTTAAACATTATAGTGTGGACAAGATGACATGTATAGAGATAACAGATCAGCCCAGAACAGGTAAGGATGCTTTTGCCCAACTGGATATGTCCGCGTATTGCCGGATGGAGTTTGGGATGTTTGCCGGAAACGAGCAGCAGGTGGTTTTGCGCTTTGCCAATTATCTGGCCGGAGATGTGCTGGACCGCTTCGGCAAAGAAATTTCTCTGGAACCCTGTGACGAAGAGAATTTTACTGTCAGTGTGCTGGTTGAGGTTAATCCACAGTTTTTTTCCTGGCTTTTTGCCTTCGGCATGGATGCGGAAATTCTTTTGCCGGCTCATGTCAGGCGGGAAATGCGCCGGCGAGCCCTGGATATAGCCGATCTTTGCCGTTAGATACAGCCATATAGCCTTCCCGGGGATGAGCCGTCATAAGCGGCTGGACAGCCGCATATATATAGGCAAAAGTCCTAGGGGGGATTATGATGGGCAGTATCAATGATTATCTTCTTAAACGTCGCCGGGAGCCTGCCTCCCGGGGCAAAGGTAGTTTCGGCAACCGTATTTTGGGGCAGATATCTTTTTCGCTTATCCTGTTTTTGATAGTGGCAGCCTCCATCAATTCCGATAATATTCTGGGAGATGGCGCCCGCTATGTTATGGGTGACGGCATAACAGTAACGAATACTGAAAATAATGTGCCGGATGGGAGCACGGCTTCTGTTTCCGCGCCTGTTGCCGGCGATGATGTTTCGCCTGCGGATGACAGCGCGCCGCCCCAGTTTACCGCACCTGCCTCCGGTGTTGTAGTTACGGATATAGCGGTAACTTCCGGCGGTTTTACTACCAGCAGGGGAATACTTATACAGGGCAATAGCGGCCAAAGCGTAAAAGCCGCGGCAGAAGGAAGCGTGCTTTATCTGGGAAGCAGCAGTGACGGTTATATTATCCAACTGTCTCACAGCGGCGGTTTTGTCAGCGTTTACCAGGGGCTCAGCCAGCTTTCCGTAGGAGCCGGAGATAAGGTAAAGGCAGGGGATACCCTGGGCATTACAGATAACGGCGAAGTAACCTTCAGTCTGCTGCTTAACGATACAGAGGTAGATCCACTGGACTATTTGTTTGAATAAAAAGACCAATGATGAGGCAATACCTGCCAAAATAAAACAAGCCCCTGTGTAAGAGGCTTGTTTTCAAATATCAGCATAAAATTTATTTTTTATCCAGCTCTCCTCTGGTCTCCAGATATTTTTCCAGCTTGTGCTTTACTCTCTGCAGGGCATTATCGATGGATTTTACATGGCGGCCCAGATCGTTGGCTATTTCCTGATAGCTTTTACCTTCCAGATAGTACATCAGGACCTTCCATTCCAGCGAGGAGAGGATCTCGGACATTTTGGCTTCTATATTATCAAATTCTTCCTGGGAGATAACCAGTTCTTCCGGATCGGTTATCCGCGTACCGGAGATAACATCCAGCAAAGTACGGTCAGAATCTTCATCGTAGATGGGCTTATTTAAAGAAATATAGGAATTGAGAGGGATATGCTTTTGACGGGTCGCTGTCTTAATAGCGGTGATGATCTGGCGGGTAATGCATAATTCGGCAAAGGCTCTGAAGGAACTGAGCTTATCAGCTTTAAAATCGCGGATAGCCTTATAAAGGCCGATCATTCCTTCCTGAATAATATCTTCTTTATCCGCTCCGATCAGGAAATAGGAGCGGGCCTTGGCGCGGACAAAATTTTTATATTTTTCGATCAGGTATTCCTGTGCCAGGGCATTTCCTTCGCCTGCCAGCAAGACAACTTCCTCGTCGGTCATCAAGGCAAAATCCGTATTGAATTCTTCCTGCAGCTGACCTTTCATTGCTCTCCTCTTTATCTAAAATATCCTGATAATTTATTATATAGGACAAACAGCTAAATTTCAAGGAGAAGTGCTGTGAAAAAAAGGTGAAAGCGGCAGTTATAATCTTTTGGTAAAAAATACCTGAAGTTTTGGCCGTTTTCTGTAGAGTAAAAATTTTTATTTGGCCGCCGCCTTTTTCAGTCTGTTCATAATAGCCAGGCCAATGCCGTTTTCCGCCACTTTCTGGGCAACTATCTCGGTTTCCTGGGCAGAGTCTGCCTCCCGCAGTGCGGCAAAAATGGTTTTGCCGTATTCTGCCGGAGCTTCTTCCCTGAAAAGGATGCGGATGCGCTGCTGCGGTATACCGGCATCCTGCAGTTGCAAAGCAGTTTCCCGGCTTACCAGGAACAGGGGTATCCGGGGCAGCCGGGCGGCTATCAGCAGCGCTTCTTTGCTGTTTTCCGCCAGATAAACATTTCCTTTTGGCGCGTAGTGGCGGTATTTCATTCCCGGAGCAGCCGGACGGGAAGCGTCTCCTTTAACAGGGAAAAGGCATTCCCCAAACATTTGCCGCAGCTCTTCAGCTGTTATCTTACCCGGCCGCAGCAGCACCGGGAATTTGCCGCGAACATCTACCACAGTGCTTTCCAGCCCGATGCCGCAGCAGCCTCCGTCCAGTATCAAAGGTATTTTGCCGTTCATATCTTCGTATACATGTGCGGCAGTAGTAGGGCTGGGTCTGCCGGAAATATTGGCGGAAGGCGCGGCTATGGGCGTACCTGCGGCTTCGATCAGACGCGCCGCCACCTCATGTACCGGCCAGCGCACCGCTACTGTCTGCAAGCCTGCGGTAACAGTATCAGGCACTATAGATTTTTTGGGCATGACCATAGTAAGCGGGCCGGGCCAGAAGCGTTCTGCCAGCACCCTGGCCATGGGGGTGAATTCAGCTATTTTTCCCCCCATTTCGTAACTGCAAATATGGGCTATCAGGGGGTTATCCGCCGGGCGTCCCTTGGCGGCAAAAATGGCGGCGCAGGCCGGTCCGTTAAGGGCGTCTGCTCCCAGTCCGTATACTGTTTCTGTAGGAAAGCCTACCAGCCCGCCCTCCCGGATTATCTGACCGGCCTGTTCTATTATGCATTCATCAGGCTTGCTGACTATGGTATTCATTATAGCTACCTCTGGATATGTGGATTTGATGTTTTGTTAATACTGCTTGCGGCAGATGATACCTCTTTCCCGCCCGCCGTAATCCTGAACCACCCGGCAGGTTTCCAGGCCGCCGCCGGCCATAATGCGGCTCACATCCGCCGCCTGATCCCAGCCATGCTCTACTACCAGCCAACCGCCGCTTTTCAGCAGTTTGCCTGCATCAGCCGCCAAACGCCTGTAAAAATACAGCCCGTCCGCTCCCCCGTCCAGGGCTATGGCCGGTTCATGCTGCACTTGTTTATCCAGATGCGCCAGTTGATCGCTGGGAATATAGGGAGGATTGCTCACCAGCATATCATAGCTTTGCCCCAGCCGGAGCAGGGGTTCCAGCAGATCTCCCTGATAAAAGTGGATGCGTTCTGTAAGGCCAAGCCTGGCGGCATTGTTTTCTGCCAGATTCAAGGCATCGGCGGAAATATCCACTGCGTCTATATGGGATTTGGGTAAAGCGTCCGCCAGGGCCAGGGCATAAGCTCCGCTGCCTGTACAGATATCGGCTATGCAGGGAGATTCCGCGTTTTTCATCAATTCTATGGCTGCTTCCGCAACAGCTTCGCTGTCTCCCCGGGGAATCAGGGCAGAGGGCCGGCAATAAAGCACCAGCCCCATAAATTCGGTTTCGCCGATCACGTATTGCAGAGGTTCGCCAGCCGCCAGCCGGGCCAGTTCCGGGGAAATATCCGCTATTTCCAACTGCATTTTATGCATCAGCGGCAGATGGGAAAGGGAAATATCCAGCTTATGAGCCAGCAGTATGCGGGCTGTGGCAGCAGCTTCCTGAACATCCCAACCTTGGGCAGTCAGTTGTTCCTCAATATATTTTTGTAATGCGGGGATAAACATAGTTTACCTTTCAATAAGGCCGGACTCATGCGGTCCGGCCATGATGATTATTCTGCTTTCAGTCTGGCGGCCTGATCGCTGGTGATCAGTGCGTCGATGATCTCATCCAGTTCTCCCTGGAGTATGGCTTCCAGTTTATAAAGAGTCAGACCTATGCGGTGATCGGTGACCCGGCGTTCCGGAAAATTGTAGGTGCGTATACGTTCAGAGCGGTCGCCGCTGCCCACCATGCTTTTGCGGGCTGCCGCTTCTTCTCCGGCAGCTTCCTCCTGCATTTTTTCCAGCACCCTGGCCCGGAGTACGCGCATACCTTTGGCTTTGTTTTTTATCTGGGATTTTTCATCCTGGCAGCTTACAACTATGCCTGTGGGTATATGGGTGATGCGCACGGCGCTTTGGGTGGTATTGACGCACTGGCCGCCGGGTCCGGTGGCGCAGAACAGGTCGATACGGATATCATTGGGGTTGATCTCCACTTCTACTTCTTCGGCCTCCGGCAGTACGGCTACAGTAGCGGCGCTGGTATGGATACGGCCGGAGCTTTCGGTGCTGGGTACCCTCTGTACCCGATGAACGCCGCTTTCGAATTTCAGACGGGAATAAGCGCCCTTTCCTTCTATAAGGATAACGCCTTCCTTGATACCGCCTATATCTGTCTCGCTGAGATTCATTATCTCGGTCTTCCAGTTATGCTTTTCGGCATAATGCAGATACATCTTGTACAGATCGTCCGCAAAAAGGGCTGCTTCCTCGCCGCCAGTGCCTGCCCTTATTTCCAGAATGACATTCTTGTTATCATTGGGGTCTTTGGGCAGCAGCAGTACTTTCATTTCCTGGGTCAGCCGCTCCATTTTTTCTTTGTTTTCTTCTATCTCCATCTCAGCCAGCTCGGCCATTTCCGGATCGCCTTTATCTGCCAGGATAGCTTCGGCATCTTTAACAGCGGCTTCTGCGGCCAGATATTCCCGGTATGCCATTACTACATCTTCTATTTCGGCACGGGCTTTTACATGCTTTTGCCATTCGCTTTGTCTGGATATTATATCAGGATCAGATACCATTTCAGTTAAACGGTCAAATTTTTCATTTAAAGCTGCTAATTTTTCTATCATTTAAAGTTTCTCCTTTGATTTTAATGGGCAGGGACAACAGAAAAGGAGAAGCTATCGATGTTCGTCGCCGGAGGAATCAGTCTGGTTTTTATCTTCCCTGATATCCGCTGATCCGGGGTTTTTCACGGCAGCGGCAGCGTCCAGTTGTTCTTTACCGGCATAGCCTGCCTCATTGGGCTCGAATCCGGGTACGGAGCTAAGGGCTGCTATAGCCACTGCCAGTTGCTGCTGATCCGGTTCTCTGGTGGTCAGCCGCTGCAATGCCAGGCCGGGAGCGACCAGAGCGTGGCAGAAACGGCTTTTGGGAAAATAGAGGGGCAGACGGAACAGTTCATAGGAAATGCCTGCTATTACCGGCAGCAGAGCTATTTTGATAAGGATGCGGTAGATAGCGGTAGTTTGCCCGATAAAAGTAAAGATAATTATCATCAGTATCAGCGCCATCATAATAAAGCTGGTGCCGCAGCGGGTATGGATACGGGAGTAGTTGCTGACTGTTTCCGGATCAAGATGCGCCCCGGCTTCATAAGCATTGATGGTTTTATGCTCTGCGCCGTGATAGGCAAAAAGCCTGCGTATATCCTCCATTTTTGATATGAGGACGATATATGCGATAAAAATGCCTACCCGCAGTAAGCCTTCGATAAGGCTGCGGCCAAAATCTCCCACATATGGATGAAGCCAGCTGGCTGCAAATACCGGTATGGCTATAAAAATAACTACTGCGATAATAAAGGCACTGACGATAGCGCCGATGATACCGCCTGTGGAAAGCTTTTCATCCTCGCTTTCGCCGCATTGGGCTGCGGACCAGGTAAGATCCTGTACGCCGCTGACCATGGAACTGGCAAAAGACACTATGCCCCGCAAAAAGGGAAAGCGGAAAGCCGGATGCCTTTTGATAAAGGAAGGCTTTTCATCGATCTTATAGACTAAACGGCCGTCTTCATTGCGTACTGCTATAGCCTTGCCCTTGGGCCCGGCCATCATTACTCCTTCGATAACAGCCTGCCCGCCATAAGAGGGTCTTGTCATATTTGTTTCCTTTCGTAATTTTATATAATTAGCTTATTAGTAACAGCGATAAACGATAACTATAAATGTTATCAATATATTATATCATTCAAAAAGTTGTTGCGCAATATGTATAAAAGCTGTTAGCCGGGGGAATATTCAGGTTATGAAGTAAATATCAAAGAGGTGTTGATATGGTTTCCCGCGGCGAGATCTATTTTGCGGAGCTGAACCCGGTGCAAGGCTCTGAGCAGGGAGGAGTCAGACCGGTGCTGATAATCCAGAATGATATCGGCAATACCTATAGTCCCACCACCATTATTTTGGCCATTACATCACAACTGAATAAGGCGCGGCTTCCTACCCATGTGGAGCTTTCCGCAGGGGAGAGCGGGCTGAAAAAAGATTCGGTGATTTTGGCTGAACAGATGCGCACCATTGATAAAAGCCGGCTGCGGCAAAAGGTAGCGCAGCTTAACCGGCCTACCATGCAGCGCATAGAAAACGCGGTGGCTGTCAGCATCGGACTCACTTGACGGATTTATTCAGATAGGTTTATATCCAGGGTATCCTGCATTTTTAGGATACCCTTTTTATATACATTTGCCGAGGTTTGCTATACATACTTTAATATGATATGATATCAGCAAACAGGCAAAACATAATATCTTTGCCTGTATTGGCATCTGCCGGGCGGAGTTGACTGGATAAAATTTAAGATCATTCACGGTCAGCACAGGCAAATTGCGATTATTTGGCGGCGCCGCGAAGCCGGCAGGCATATATGCGTCCGGACAGTCCGTACAAAGATAATGCCGTTTGTATCCTGCAGGATGCCCGATTCAGTTTGCAGATAAATCTCCCTTTGTGGAATAATACAGGAGGAAAATATGGCCATCGAAAAGGTGAAAGAGTATTTTAAAAAATATGGTATGGAAGACAGAATACAGGAATTTTCCGTATCCAGCGCTACTGTGGAGCTGGCCGCCGAAGCATTGCACTGCCAGCCCTGCCGCATAGCCAAAACGCTTTCTTTTATGGTGGACGGAAAACCGATTTTGATAGTTGCCGCCGGCGATACTAAAATAGATAATCAAAAATACAAGGCTCAGTTTTCCACCAAGGCTAAAATGCTTACGCCTGATGAAGCCGTGGAGCTGATCGGTCACTCTGTGGGCGGCGTTTGCCCCTTTGCAATAAACCAAGGGGTCAGCGTATACCTGGATGATTCTTTGAAACGGTTTGATACAGTTTTTCCCGCTTGCGGCAGCAGCAACAGCGCTATTGAACTGACTGTTGATGAGCTTGAAAAATATGCTACCTATACTTCCTGGGTGGATGTTTGCAAGGGCTGGGAATAGATTTCCCTGAAAATAACATCAAAAAGCGATACTGGAATAAAAATATCCCCCCGTCAAAAGACGGGGGGATATTTTATTATTACTGCATTAATGTTTGCCGGGTCTTTGGGGTTTACTGACCGGCAGTGTAGCTGTTGGCAGTATTCAGGGTAATGGTGTTGGTAGCGCTGCTGTAGGTCAGGCCGATATCCAGAACAGCGCAGAGCTGCCGCAGGTTGACAAAGTTGTTGCGGTTGATATTGTAGGCAACAGGATAAATGGATGCATTGTCAAGATAGAAAGACTGGGCAGATATCTGAGGATTGGCAAGCTTAATGGCAGTATTTTCGCTGCCGTCCATGGAGGTGTAAGCAGTGCGGCTGGCCAGATAGGCTGCGTTGGTGGAAGTGTTGAAGCTGATGTTTATCTGTTTGGAGGAGCCATTCAGCAGATAAGCGATATCACGCAGTTTGATGAAGTTATTGCCATTGATATTTACGGCATACAGATCTTTGGAGGTGCCGTTCAGAATAACTTTCTGGCTGGATACCTGATATTTGGTAGCAGCAGGCTGACGGTACACGGACAGGCAGTAGGTCTTGATGGAGCTGCCGCTGGTTACCATGACTTTGATCTCATTCAGACCCTCTTTCAGGGAAATACCGCTGCTGGTCTTTCCGCTGTTTACAGCCTGGTAAGCGCCGCTGTTGGCGAATACGGAAATGTTTGCGCCTTCAGCCCCGTAAGGAGTTACATAAATAGTATTCACACTGTTGCTGACATTGGCGATGTAGTTAAGGGTATTGGCGGAAAAAGCGGGGGATACGGATATTGAGCCCATATTTGTAGTAAAGCTCAGTCCGGTAAGAGCCACGGAACCAACGTTGATGGAGATGGTATAAGTCTTGGTGGTCTCGCAGTCTTCTGCCATTACTACTACCTTAACGGTGTTGACGCCGTTTTTCAGATCAGAAACCTCCAGGGTCTTGCTGAATATCTCGCCGTTGTAAACCATTGTAGCATTCTTTTCAGCAGACATGGTCAGTCTTACGGATTTGGTACCGGTGGGAACATTGATGCTGTAATTATAGGTGGTTGCGGAGAATTCAGGACTGATCTCGGCAGTGGTTTTGTGATTGGCGCCGTATTTGGCGCTGAGGGATTTCAAATTAGCCTTGCTGCTGGCATCCTTATCAGCATAATAAACCTTGATGACATATTCGGAAGAATCTGTGCCATCGGTAACTTTGATAACAAATGTTTCATCGTCTCCGTCGGAAACAGAACCGACTTTGACGTCTTTGTTTCTGGTAAGGTTGGTGCTGCCTGCTTTGGCGGTAATACCCTTGCCGTAATCAGCCTCAAAGAATACGTCTATTCCCCTTTTGAAATCGCTGTCGTAGGGAACAAACACAGAGTATTCAAAAGTTTTGTCATTGAATTTGCTGGGATACATGGTGTATTTCAGATCATCTTTGAGACTGCCTACGGTAATTTCCAGATCGTCCAGGAGTACAGGCTCAGCTTCTTCCAGATAAACGGTGAAGCTGATCTCTTTATCCTTGTCGCCGTTCATTGCCGAGATGGTAACGTCAAAATCAAAGCTTTTGCCATTGGGAGTATCGATAAATCTAACGTCAAAGCCTTTGTCGGTGCTTTTAACATCAATATAGTCTTTATCAGATTTGGCTATATCAAAATCGATCTCGCCAATATAAGTCATTTCAAGATGGAGCGCAGCCCCTTTTTTGCTGGCATAGGGATAGTTTACGGTGTAATTCCCGTGTTTGCCGGGAGTCAGTTTTACATTATTCAGGTAAAGATTGCCGCAATAGGCTACATCGTAGATCTTGTTTACGACAACAGTATAAGTTTCGGGGGTATCCCCGTTTTCGGGATATACCTTGATGGTTATTTCATTGCCGCTTACATAACCGCTGCTGTCAGCGCCCACTACTTCCACTGTGGCATTCTGGGAATCGCTGGCCGGTTTGATGTCAAGTTTGATCTTAGCGGTATCTTCATCTACATAAGCCTGATATTTGCCGCCGGTTTTGGTCAGGGCAGCCTTGTCATAACCGGCAGTGCGGCCTTCCTTATCCACTGCGTCGGTGACCTTGATGCTGCTGATATTGGCTTTGCTTTCACCGATCAGGAAGTTGATTTTGAAAGCTTTGGACTCTTCGTTTGCTTCCTCACTATCTCCCTTGGTGTATTTGACAGTGAATGTGACTGTGTATTTGCCAGCCTCGGAGAAAGAAACAGCATCATCTTTGATGGTAGCGCCGGAAGCAGTGGTGTTGATAATTTTTACACCTTCCGCTGCGGTGGCTTGGACTGAGAGGCCATCATTAACATCTGCGTAAACATTGCTGTCGTTGTTGACAGTCTTGTTGCCGATCTTTAATGTCACATCGTCAGCAGCCATAGCGACAGAGGTAAAAGCGAATACCATTACCACTGCCATTAAAACAACTAGAAATTTTTTCATCTGGTAAACCTCCTTATTATTTATATATTTATTTAAAAACAAATAACAATATATGTATCCCTTTACTACTGGGCTGCAGCTGCGCTGTCAGCGGCTTCTCCTATCGTGGCAGCTTCCATCAAAGCGGTAAGCGCCGCGATCAGGTCGTCCTTGGTGGCGTTGGTCAGTATGGATACAGAATAGGTAACATCGGCGGTTTCGTCATAGGCATCGATAACGCCTATATTCTGGGCGCTGTACAGAGCCTGGCTGTCCGGATTGGGATAGCGCACATAAGCGGAAACGCCTTTCACATCCACAGTTTCATTGTTGTCAAAAGTGCTGGTGACCTCGCTCATGTTCTCCTGATGGCCTTTGGCGATACGGCCGATAGCCTGGTTTTCGCCTACCATGAATTCTACCTGAGCCTGGATATCATTGATAATGGCGTAGCGGGTCGCGGAATATTCTTCCGGCATGGCTATAGCTATTCCCAATGTATCTTTGATCTCCTGAGCGTCTTCAATAAGCGTCTCGCTGATAGGAGCTTCGGGATCTGCGGCCTTATCGGGGTCGTCAGTGTTTCCTTGATCGTTGGCCGGTTCATTGCCGCAGGCGGCAAAGATCATAGTCAGACCCAAAACGAGAACCAGTAACAAAGATTTTTTCATAAGTTTACCTCCTGGCATAAGCCAAATCTCTGTACTTTAGAGTATAGCAAAAAATCCAGATAATTAAAAGCACTGTAAAATAAATTAAAACAAAATTAAGATATTTCACTATCTATATAAATAAATACAATCCCAGGACGTAAAAGTCTTCGTTACCCCGTATGACTTTTAGGTGAAATTTTTATTTCCTGGTTAAAACCCACCGCCGTATATAGCCAGCGGACCGTAATTATAACAGTACTGCAAAAGGCTGTTGATATCGTTTCCGTCGTATTCCAGATATTGCAGCCAGCCCAGGTCGTCCCAGATGCTGCCGGCGTCTTCCGGCAAATAATCCACCAGGGGATAGTCGTCGCCAAGATAATCCATAAGATCGCCCACAGCTTCTTCAAAGGTGCCTACTTCGTCTATCAAACCGTTGTTAAGGGCCTGGGTAGCTGTATACACACGCCCGTCCGCCAATGGTATAAGCTCTTCTTTGTCAATGGGACGGTGTTCCACTATCCAGTCCAGAAAATAACCGTAATACTCATCTATCATGGACTGGAAAATAGCGCGTGTGCTGTCTTTCATGGGTTCCAGATAACTGCCCATTGATTTTTGCTCGCCGCTGCTGATAGTATTGACCTTGATCCCGTAACGATCCAATAATACGCTGACATCCAGCAAGCTGCCATAGGTAACGCCGATACTGCCGGTAGTGCAGAAGCGGTGGGCATAAATGCGATTGGCGGTACTGGCTATCCAGTAACCTGCAGAAGCCATGGTATTATGCCCATAGGCATATACCGGACGTTGGGTAAGCTGTTTGTATTCATCTATTTTCCGGGAAAGCTCATCGCAGGCCAATACCTCCCCGCCGGGAGTATCCAGATATATCATCAGCGCCGCATTGTTTTCGTCCCAAATCAGGCTGTCAATGGCATCCAGCAAAAATTGATGGTCATATTCACCGTTGTAGGTGCTGCTGATAGTGCCCTCCACATAAATACAGGCAACCGAAGGCTCTCCGGCAAAAGCAGGGGCAGGACCTTTGTCCCTGCCGGCCAGCACAGAGCATCCTACCACAATAAAGATCAGCACTACAGCGGCTGCTGTTATCCAGGGCCATAGCTTTCTTTTCTTTTTTTGCGGATAATAAGGGTGCTGGTAATAGCTGCCGTAATATGGCTGCCCTTTCTGCTGGAAAGAGTTTGTTTCCTGTATATTTTTTGTATGATCGTTTATCTGAGTGTTGGCATCATTAGTTTTTTCATTGCACAGATTGCTGTTTTGTTCCATATAATACCTTCTTTCTCGCAATTTGCAGTCTTATTTTTTCCAGATGCCGGGAGCGAAGAGCACCAGCACAGTATAAAGTTCCAGGCGGCCGACCAGCATCAGGAAAGACAGTATCCATTTGGCTGCGGCAGAAACTTCCGCAAAGGAACCGGCAGGGCCTACGCTGCCGGTAGCCGGACCGACATTGCCCAGGGCTGACATTGCTCCGGTCAAAGCCTCCAGCCAGTCTATTCCCGCCAGGGTCAGCAGCAACCCGCCGATAATGGCCAGGCAAATATAAAGGAAGAAAAATGTTATCATGCGGCAGCTGACATCGCCGCTGACCAGCTTATTATTATAATATACCCGGCGGACGGCGTTTGGCCGGTATACCTTGGTGAATTCTGCGCATAGGGATTTCAGGGCTACCAGCCAGCGGCTCATCTTGATCGAGCCTGCGGTGGAACCGGAGCAGCCTCCTGCCAGCATCAGAGCAACCAGGATGAAGCGGGCAAAGTGCGGCCACAGATCAAAATCCGTAGCCACCAGCCCTGTAGTCGTAACGATGCTGGCCGTATGGAAAAGCCCCTGGCGCAGGGAATATGCGAATCCCTCCTGGACGTAGTAACCGGAGTGATGCAAAGATAAAGCAATCAGCACAGAGGATACTGCGATAACTGCCAGATACATACGCAATTCCTGGTTTTTGAAAAAGCCGCCGGCCCGTCTGCGTACTATCATCATATATATAAGCCCGTAGTTGATGCCGGCGATTATCATGAATACGGCGGTAACCCATTCCAGATAAGCGCTGTTAAATGCAGCAATACTAAGGGTCTTGGTGGAAAAACCGCCGGTAGCTGCTATGGACATACTGTGATTGACGGCATCGAAAAAGCTCATGCCGCCTCCCAGCAAAAAGAGCATACAAAGCAGGGTTATGCCTGTATAGACGAAAAAAATATCCAGGGCATTGTCTTCTATGCGGGGAGTTACCCGCTGAGTAAGATTGCCGCCGCTGTATTCCGCCTTAAAGATCACTACTCCCTCGCCCCGGTCATCGCCTCGCTGAATAAGGGTTACAAAGATCAGCACTATACCGGCGCCGCCCAGCCAGTGACTGAGAGAGCGCCACAGCAGTATGCCATGGGGTTGGCTTTCCACCTGCGCCAGAGCAGACGCACCGGTGGTGGTAAAGCCGGACATGCTTTCAAAAAAGCAGGAAGCGAAATCGGGGAAGCTACCGTAAAAAAGAAAGGGCAGCGCGCCAAAAAAGGCGGCGGAAAGCCAGACTAAGGTGGCAAAAAGAAAACTGTCCCGCCGGCGCATGGTCTGACGGCGATGGCGCCTGTTAGCCAGTACCAGCAGCACACCGCAAACCAGGCAAATGATAATTGAGATGCCAAAGGCCGCAGTATCTCCGTCCTTATAGATCAGGGAACAGGCCAGGGGCAGTATCATAGCCAGACCCAGTACTACTATGATCCGACCGATCAGGAAAAAGATTCTTCCGATCCTCATTAGTTTTCTCCTTCTCCTGTCAGCAGCTTCTCCAGCTTATCGATGGCATCCGGGCTGGAGAAAACTATTACCGAATCCCCGGGCTGCAAAATATCGGAGCCCTGTGCTATCAGATGTTCGTTGCCCCTGTTGATCATGCAGATCAAAGCCTGCGGGGGAAAATCCAGATCTTTTATGGCAAAGCCGGCGCAGGGAGCCTCGGGGCTGATAATATATTCCGTTACCTGTCCGGAGCTGTCGTTGAAACGGGTCAGGGAAAGTATACGCTTACGGTCGATAAAGCGAAGGATGCGGTCGGCGGTAAGGCGGCTGGGGCTCACCACATTATCCACGCCCACCTTTTCAATAACTGCCGCGTATTCGCTGCCGCGAATCTGGCAGATGGTTTTGGCTGCTCCCATGCTCTTTGCCAGTACGCAGGCAAAAAGGTTTTCCTTATCATCCTCGGTGGCGGCAACAAAAACATCCGCATCGCCAATATTTTCATCGTTATAAAGGGTAACATCGCTGCCGCCGCCGTTGATTATCACAGTGTGGGCAAGGCTTTGAGCCATTTCCTCGCAGCGGGCTTGATCGGGTTCTATCATTTTTACATTCAGACGCGGAGTGCGGCTTTCCAACTGCTCAGCAAGATAATACCCTGAAAGGGAGCTCCCGAAAATAACCACGTTGCGGGGACGCTTGGCAGCTATGCCCAGATACTCTTCTATTTTGCGGATATCGGTACGGTAGGCCAGGATAAGTATATCATCTCCGCTTTCCAGCATATCATGGCCTTTGGGGATGATAAGCTGGTTTTCCCTGTATATACCAACTATCATGCATGGTGCCGGCATGTCCAGCCTGGCAAGCTGCTGTCCCAGCCGCAGGCATCCGTCAGGGACGGTTAGTTCCATCATCTGCATCATGCCGCCGCCGTAAAAACCTACATAATGGGCTTCCGGATATGTCAGCAGCTTGGCTATTTCTTCTGCGCTGACCTTCTCCGGATTGATAAGCATATCTATACCCAGGGCATCCATACGGCTTTTATCATCAAAATCGCTGTATCCCGGGTTGCGCACCCGGGCTATAGTAGAAGCTGCTCCGGAATTTTTTGCTACAAAGCTGGCAACCATATTAAGCTCGTCCTTTTCCGTAACTGCTATCAGCAGATCCGCATGTTCGATATCTGCTTCACGTAAGGTCGTAAGCTTGGCGGCGTTACCTTCCACTATGTTTATGTTGAAGTGTTCTTCCATTATATCCAGCCGCCGCCTGCTGCTGTCGATTACAGTTACCTCATGCCCTTCTTCGCAAAGATTGGCTACCAGAGAATAGCCAACTTTGCCTACGCCGATGATGATGCATTTCATAAACTTCCTCCGTAAACGTGAAACTAAATGACAGGTGTTATTTTGCAGGTATTATCCCAAGATTGTCACCGGCATTTCCCTGATTGAAAAAAGCATAAATATTGCGTTTCTCCCAATGCCAATATATATAGTAGCATAATATCATCATCTGGATATAGTAGCATAATATCATCATCTGGCAAAAAATCAAGAGCAGCTATAAAAATAATTGATATTTTGCAGTCTTTATATTTGCTTACGCTCCTGATTGTGTTAAAATATATAAGAATATCCAGGAGGGTACGGGTAAGTGGAAATAAAAGAAACACCAGGGCAAACCTTATTGACTTTGATCAGGGTGGTCATTTATGCTGTTGCCGCTTTATGCTCCTTTGGTATAAATGATCTTGCCGATTCTTTTTTTACAGCCATACGCAGCGGCGAGGGCCTTTTCCAAGTGGAGCAGGCCCAGCAACAGCCTCCGGCTTATGGTGAACCTTATATACTTTATTATGACCAGGATCTGGGTAATGATAACAAACGCCACGTTTACCGCCAGTACTATATTTTCGGCGGTAACGATGCGTACGGATTAAAAGATTCGGTAGGCAACCAGCTACTTCCCGCCGTTTATCAGGATATCATTGTTTTGCCGGAAAGCTATTTGCTGCAGGAAAACGGATTGTGGCGTTTTTATTCTCATGATCTGGAGCTTTTAAGCGACGATGAATGGGAGGATGTGGAGATTGCCAAAGATGAATCCGGCAAGATCAGCAGCGATCTGGTGAAGGTCTGTCGCGATGACCTTTACGGCGCTGCCGATCAGCAGGGAGAGATCATGGTATCTCCCCGTTGGGAAAGCCTGGAGCTTTATGCCCTCGAGGCAGGCTGGCCCCTTATCAGGGTCAGCAGCGATGGCAAATACGGCTATATTGACAGGGATGGCAATGTGGTGATACGGGTTCGCTATGATTATGCTCAGATGGGAGAATATCTGGAAACAGACAGCGACGGCCAGCAAAGAGAGGTCACTGTCATTTATGTTTACCGGGATGAACAGTGGGGTGCTATTTTTAAAAGCCGCAACGGCGATCCTTCGGAAGTGAACTGGGATATAAGTCCCAGCGAGGAAATACTGGCGGATTGGCAAGCCATGGAAGAGGATCAATAAGTATTGATCTTATCTTATTCATAATAACAGAAGCCACAGAAAATATTCTGTGGCTTTTTGCTACTCTTTTTCTGCCAGTTTCTTTTCCAGCTTGGCACAGCGCTTCTGCAGTATGTCTATGGCATCGTGGAGGCGGTGGAACTCTTTCATTACCGGGTCGGGCAGATTTATCTGATTAAGGTCTGTGGAAGGAATACGCTTACTGTCCTGTTTGACCATGCGTCCGGGAACGCCGGCAACGGTAGTATTGGGAGGCACTTCCTTCAGCACCACAGAGTTGGCGCCTATCATGGAATTATCCCCAACTTTAAAGGGGCCCAGAACCTTTGCCCCTGCGCCTATCAGAACATTATTGCCTATGGTCGGATGGCGTTTACCGGTATCTTTACCGGTACCCCCCAGGGTGACCCCATGATAAATTGTACAGTTGTCGCCTATCTCCGCTGTTTCGCCTATTACTATGCCCATGCCGTGATCGATGAAAAGATTTTTGCCGATAGTAGCTCCGGGATGGATCTCGATACCGGTGAAATGACGGCCCAGCTGGGAAATTAGTCTGGCAAAGGTATACCGGTGATGACGGTAGAGAAAGTGGGCGGGCTTATGCCATACCAGAGCATGAAAGCCTGCGTAAAGAAAGACCACAGAAAGAACGCTGGTAGCTGCAGGATCTTTTTGGGCAATATTTTTGGCGTCTGACCAAAGTGACATATTTTTACCCCCTGTTATCTGGCGGCAATCCTTAGTAATATGCTAGGTTATTCTATTATTATACTCAGCGTCTGACCAAATTGCAATCCCCGGTGATATTTTTCTGGAATAGCCCCGAGCCTTTTGCTTCCCAGATAATAAAGGATTTGCTGGTAAACAGGCGAATATTAAACAAATCAGGAAATAATACTGATTGTCCGGTATTCTGCTCCCGGGCAATATGTAAGGAGGATATTATATGAGATGTATAGTTTGCGGTACTGAGATACCGGAAAACTGCGCCTTTTGCCCGGAATGCGGCGTTAAGGTGGAATCTATGGAAGCTGCTATACCTCAGCCGGGAGATTTTTCCGGGCAGGCTGCTGCTGTAACTTCTGCTGAGCAGGGTGAGTCTGCGCAACCTGTAGCCAGTCCCGGCGCTCCGGTGCCGCCGGTGGTAAATCCGGGTGCGCCAAATGGTCAGCCGGTTTTGCAGCCGGTTTTCTTTGATGACAATTCCGCGCCTATCGTTACTACCGGTCATTGGCTCGTCACTTTGCTTTTATTGCTGGTGATTCCCCTTGTGGCAGGTATAGTGGCGGCCATTATCTCCAAGCTGATAAGCGGCAATATCGGCGTCCTGCCCAGCCTGGTAGCTGCCGTTATTGTTCTGGTGATGGAGTTTATTTGGGCCTTCAGCAAAACTACCAATCCATCCAAACGTAATTTCTTCCGGGCCCAGCTTATTTATACGGCAATAATAATTGTGCTGACCATTATTCTCATGCTGGTTTTAGGTGCCATGATGATGAACGGTGCCCTGGATCTTGGAGATTTGCAGTATTTTATTAAGCAGTATTTTATTAATATGATGGGATAATATGTAGTAATATATCCTGCAGTTGAAAACTGGCTGAGGGAGGAGCTTGATGGTTCAGAAAATTATTGTGATCGGCGGAGGGATTGCAGGTCTTTCCGCAGCACAGGCCGCACGGGAAACTGATCCTGCAGCTAGGATACATCTTATTTGCGGTGAAAAGCGGTTGCCATATTACCGGACCAGGATCTGCGAGATCTTTTCCGGTCTTGACCCCGATAAGCTGGTGGTCCGTAATTTTCAGTGGTTTATAGACGCCGATATAGATGTGGTGATGGCTTTCGTTACATCAGTAAATTCCGAAACACGGCAGGTGCGTTTTTCTGACGGCAGTTATCTTTATTACGATAAACTGATCATTACTACCGGCGCTAATGGCAATCTGCCGCCTGCCAGAGGTAATGATTCTCCCAATGTGGTGCCGCTGCGGAAGATGGCCGATATAGGGAAAATCCAGTCTTTTACCGGGCCGGTGGTTGTTGTGGGGGACGGCTTGTTAGGTCTGGAAGCCGCCTGGCATCTTTCCCGGGAAGGACGCTCCGTAGTGATAGTAGGCAGAGGCGACCGTTTGCTTTCCCGGCAGCTTGATAAGGAAAGCAGTAGTTTCTTCCTGAATATTGTGGAAAAAGCCGGTATCAGGGTAGCTTTACGGGGCGATCTGGAAGCTATTGAGGATGGCCAGGCTATTTTGGCTGACGGAAGAGGATTTGACGCTGCGGCAGTGGTCTTTGCCGCCGGTATCAAAAGCGATATCACTTTGGCTAATCGTATGGGCCTGTTTTGCAACAGGGGAATTGTGGTAGACGAGCATATGCATACCAATCTGCCGGATATTTGGGCTGCAGGCGACTGCGCGGAATATGAAGGCCGGGTATATGGTCAATGGAAGGTTTCCATGGCTCAGGGAAGCGTGGCAGGCGCATGTGCCGCAGGCGCTGACAAGAGCTATGAGCCGGATCAGCCGGCTTATCTGATGAACGCCATGGGAACCAAAGTCTGGAGCAGCGGTGATATCGATGCCGCAGACAGCCTTTGCGAAAAAGATACCCATAAGGGCAATCTGATAAAGCTGTTTTTTGCTGATGGTATTCTTGCAGGCGCAGAGCTGATAGGGGATACTGCAAAAATGCTGGGACTGAAAAAAGCTATTGATCAGGGTATCAGCAGGGATAAAGCTATTGAACAATTTTTGAATATAAAACAGGAGGAAATAAAAATGCAGAAATACGAATGCAAAATATGCGGTTATGTTTATGACCCGGCGGAAAATGATGGAGTTCCCTTTGAGCAGTTGCCTGATGATTGGGTATGCCCCCTTTGCGGTGTAGGCAAGTCTGAATTTGAGGCCCAATAGCCCATAATAAAACGGGCTCCAACCCTTTGCTGCATATAAAAAGAGGAGGTCTTTTTAAAAGGCCTCCTCTTTTATTTTGATCTGCCTAACTAAGCAGATCAAACCAGTGATAACAGCAGTTTTCGCAGCTGGTCTGCATCATGGCAGATATAGTCCGCGCCTATTTCCCGGAAAGCCTTTTCACTGCTGGCCCCCCAGGTAACACCTACGGTATCCATACCGGCATTTTTGCCGCATGCTATATCGTGTATGCTGTCGCCGATAAAATAGCATTCCCCGGGCGGGGTAGCCAGTTCTTCCGCAGCGCCCAGAGCAGGTCCTGCTTCGGGCTTGCAGCCATAACCGCTTTCGCAGTTGATTATTGCTGAAAAGTATTTTTTGAGCCCGATCTTCTCCAGGCTTTCATGGGCGGGCTGGCGGCGTTTGGAGGTACATACCCCCAGGGCGGCGCCTGCTGCTTCCAGATCGGACAGCATTCTGTCCATGCCGGGGAAAGCCTGCAGATCAAAAACTGTTTTGGCATATGTTTCCATATAGGCGTCGGCATATTCCCGGCCCCTGCCGGGTCCCAGCAGATCCTCACCGGTCTGGATCAAAGGTATGCCCACATACTCGATGATAGTATCTTCACTGACTGTTTTGCCCAACCGGGCAAAGCTGCGTTTGGCCACATCCAGAATATTGGGGATGCTGTCTGCCAATGTACCGTCCAGATCAAAGATAAAAGCAGTCATGTTTATTCCTTTTCATTTGTTGCAGTATATATATTATCAAAATATGCAGCATCCGCAGTTTTATGCCTGTTTATTCAAATATGCCGCAATAGTTGCATTGTAGACCTGCTTGAAAGTGGTATTGTGCTGCTGGGCTGCCAAAGCAACTTCATCAGCCTCCGGGGCTGCTGTATCGCCGCTGATCTTAATGCTTATATTGCCGTAAGGGGTGGAAACCTTTTCCCAGCGGCGGGGCATTATCAGCCTTTGCTTGCTTTCTACGCGCAGGCCTATGGTACTGGTATGCTTAAAAACCAGGTCGGCGAATTTCTCTGCCTGCCCTTTGGGTACTATCATTTCCAACTGCCAGCCGGGCCGGCCTTTTTTCATCAGCATAGGCAGGTAACTCATATCCAGTGCTCCCAGCTCAGCCGATTTTCCCCACAGTTGTCCCAATAATTCTCCGCTGGCGTCGTCTATATTGGTAGTTAGCACATCTACTGTGTCATGGGCAAATTTTTGGGGATAAGAGCCTGTTTCTCCCAGCATTGCCCGAAGAATATTTGGCTGACAGGAAAAGTCTTTGGTTCCCGCGCCGCAGCCTATATTAAGCAGGGTAAAATCCGGCTTCTCCTGTATGGCGCCGCTGCCCCGCAGAATGGCTGCCCCGGTAGGGGTAATAGTCTCGCCGGTGACAGGGCTGGCGAAAAGCTGCCATCCCTGCAGCAGGATAGCAGCCGCAGGGGCGGGAACAGGCAGGCGGCCATGTTCGCAATCCACAAATCCTGAGGAAAGGGGAAGCGGGGAAAAATATATCTGTTCTATATCCAGCATATCGATGGCCAGCGCAGCACCGCAAATATCCAGCAGGGAATCCACGGCTCCCGCTTCATGAAAATGTACATCGTCCACAGGGCAGCCATGGGCTTTTGCTTCGGCCTCTGCCAGACAGGCGAATATATCCAGGGCCAGCTTTTTGCCACGCGCCGGCCAGTCCATAGGTTCAATCATTTCCCTGATGCTTCGATAGGAGCGGTGATGATGCTGGTGGGGAAAAGTGAAGTCCAGATGCAGGCCGCTGATTCCATGCCTGCTGACGTCAGCCAGCTCCATTTGCCAATCATGCAAAGGCAGCTTGCTCAATTCTCTAAGCAGAATATCTTTTTCTGCGCCCAACTGCAGCATAGCTGCTAAAAACATATCTCCCGCAATACCGCTGGCACAATCCAGATAAAGTATTTTGTTCATGCTTTCCCCTTTATTTTATGTTTTCTTTGGGAGGTTTTATCGTAGCTGCCGCTGACAAGTCCCGCCAGATCCAGGCATACGTAATTAAATCCCACCTGCTGTAATTGATCGGTGATCTCTTTTCTGTGCTCCATGACCAGTATCTCCTCCTGGGGATCAATTTCCAGGCGGGCCAGATCTCCATGTACCCGCAGGCGCAAATTATCCATTCCCAGCTGTCTTAAAACTGATTCGCCATCCTCCGCCATTTCCAGTGCCTTTTTCGTGATAAGCGTATTGTAAGGGAAACGGCTGATAAGGCAGGGCGAGGCGGGCCGGTTATAATTACGCAGACCCAGTTCTTTGCTTTGGGCCCGGATATCTTCTTTAGTGAATCCGGCATCTATCAGTGGATGGAGCACGCCCGTTTCATCTGCGGCTTTGGTTCCCGGGCGATAGACGTCAGGAGCTATATCATCCATATTGCAGCCGTCGGCAATATAATGGTATCCCTGCTCCCTCGCCAGATCAGCCGCAGCCTCATAAAGGGCTTTCTTGCAAAAATAGCAGCGGCTTTCTTCATTATTTAAAACCTGGGGGATATTAAGGGTGTTAAGCTCCAATATCTGATGGGAAAGCGCCAGTTCCCTGCCTATAGCTGCCGCCTCGGTAAGGTCGCGGCGGGCTATTGTGGGAGTCATAAAAGTAAGAAGAAGCGGTTGGCAGCCTGCTTCTTTGGCCGAGGCTGCAAGCATGGTGCTGTCTACACCGCCGGAAAAGCAGATGACCAGGCCGTCTTTTCCAAGTTTTTGCAGATCAAGGCAAAGCTTATTGAATTTTTTTTGCAGGGTGGCATTGGTAAGGTTCTTGTTCATTTTACTCATTCCTATTCGTTTTCCAGAGTTTTGGTCATGGCTGTAAAAATATCCAGGGCTTTTTTCAGCGGTTGGGTATCAGTCATATCTACTCCTGCCGCTTTCAGCAGATCAATAGGATCAGCGCTGCTTCCGGAGGAAAGAAAATGCAGGTAACGGTTGCGGGCTTCTTCTGCTTTAGCCGGGTCTTCAGCCAGCAGCCCGGCGGCCAGGGCGCTGGCTGCGCAAAAGCCTGTGGCATATTTATAAACATAATAGGCTCTGTAAAAATGGGGTATGCGCATCCATTCTTTGGAAATCCGCTGGTCTACATCTACCTGGGGCCCGAAATAATCCAGGTTAAGCTGATAATAAATCTCGTCCATCTGGCGGGCGGTCAGTGATTCGCCGTTTTGGGCCAACAGATGTATTTTCAGCTCGAATTCGGCAAACATGGTTTGGCGGAATACCGTTCCCCGGAATTCTTCCAGATAATGGTTTACCAGATAATGCATTTCGTCTTTGCTGGCAGCATTTTTCAGCAGATAATCCACAAGCAGGTTTTCATTTACCGTGCTGGCTACTTCCGCGACAAAGATGCGGTAATCGCTGTAAATATAGGGCTGATGACGGCGGGAATAAAGGGAATGCATGGAATGGCCGGCCTCATGAGCCAAAGTGAAAACGCTGCTGAGGTTCTCCTTATAGTTCAGCAATATATAGGGATCAGTGCCATATACTCCTGATGAATAGGCTCCGGAGCTTTTACCTTTCGTCTCATAAACATCGACCCAGCCGTTATCTATGCCTTGCCGCAGTTCTCTGGTATATTCTTCGCCCAGAGGATAAAGTGCCTTTTCTACGATATTCTTAGCTTCCTGCCAGCTAAAGGTAAGCGGTAATTCCGGATATAACGGTACATACAGATCGTACATAGCCAGCTTATCAAGTCCCAGACGGCGGCGGCGTACTTCCAGATACCGCTGAAAAGCCGGCAAATAACTGCGCACGGTGGCAATAAGCTGATGATAAACATCCTGGGGGATATTATCCCCATCCAAAGACGCGGCCAAGGCATTTTCGTAACCCCGGGCACGGGCATAAAAGTTGTCTTTTTTTACCGAAGAACTGAGAGTGGCGCCAATGGTATTGGTATATTTGCCATAGGTATCATACAGCGCTTCATAAGCATTACGCCTTAACTGGCGGTCGGTAGATTGCAGCAGCAGAATATAATTGCCGGAAGAAAGCTGTATGCTTTTTCCGTTGCTGTCGGTCACCTGGGGGAATTCTATATCCGCATCGGTAAGCATGGAGTAAATGGTATCAAAGCTGCCTGCCATTTCTCCTGCTCCTGCCAGCAGTTTTTCCTGATCGGGGCTGAGGGTATGGGGTCTCATCCTGGTAATATCATTGATATAGCGCCTGTATATGCCAAGATCTTCCCGTTCCAGCCAGGACTGCAGCTTTTTCTCATCCATGGCCAGTATCTCCGGGGAGAAGAAAGAGAGCAGGACAGATGCTTCCACCGCAACTGATTCAGCGGCGCTGCGCATGGCCTGCGCTGCAGGATCGCCGTTATCTTCATCCTGCCTCATAGCGGCATAGACATAGACTTTTTCGATAAGCTGGGAAAGCTTTTCGTCCCAAGTCAGAAAATCCCTTAATTTTTCGGGGCTTTCAGCCAAATGCCCCTGAAACTCCTTTGCCTGGGGAAGCAGGGATTTTATTTTTTCCAGATCAGCCTTCCAGGAAGCTTCATCTGCATATATTTTATCTATGCGCCATTTATATTCCGGGGCTATTTTATCTCTGGTAGGTATTTTATCGCTCATGGGTATCCTCTTTTTACTGTTGATCATTGCCGCGGGAATTTATTTTTTCCTGTATTGATTTATCTGCTTCCGCTGCCTCCGCAAAGATCCGCTCTTCCAGTGCTTTTACATTTGCCAGAATGTCTTCCAGCGAGATCGTATTCTCGCTGACTGCATCCGCAGGCTGCTGCGGTTTTGCCGCAAAGCTGTTTTCTGCAGTTGCGGTAGCCGGGGCATTGTGGACATTGGCGGCCGGATTATCATTTGATTTGCCGGTTTCCGTGTTTTCCGCAGCAGGCTGACTGCTCTCTTTGTTGGCTGCTGCCCTTTCGCAAATGGCGTTCTTGGCTTTATCGCGTTCCCGCCAGAGCCCCCTGGCAGCAGCTGCGGCATATGCATTAGCAGTGCTGGCACGATAAGCAGCTACCACATCAGGGTCGGGTTGACTATTAATAATAGGATGTGGCGTTACTGTGCTTTGCTGTGCGTATTCGCCTTTTACGGGAGCGGTGTCGCCGCTGTTATGATTCCAGAATTTTTCCTCATCTGTATTTTCTTTTTGATCCACCGGTTTTTCAGAAGCATTTTTTTCCAAATCTGCCAGCTCGTTAATGGCAGCCCCGCAAATAATGCAGAATGCAAATTCCGGCTGCAGCGGAGAGCCGCATACCGGACAGAATTTGTAGTTGTGTCCGGATCCTGCGTCTGCGATATCCTTGGGGAAATTATGTTCTTTAGTTTCTTCCGCAGGAAGGGAAGTTATGCCCGGCTCTGCTTTTGCGTCAGCATTTTCAGTCAGCGCTGAGATGGCAGCAGCATTCTGCAGTGCAGCTTCCTGTTTGGCTGCTTCTTTGGCAGCTTTGCGGCGGGCAAAAAAGCCTTTTTTATGTACAGGCTCGTCTTCTACTGCAGGCTGGGCTTCTGCTGCAGGCTCTGCCTCTGCCGCAGGCTGGGCTTCTACTGCAGGCTCTGCCTCTTCTGCAGGCTGGGCTTCTGCCGCAGGCTGGGCCTCTGCCACAGGCTGGGCCTCTGCCACAGGCTCGTCTTCTACTGCAGGTTCGGCTTCTGCTGCAGGCTCGTCTTCTACTGCAGGTTCGGCTTCTGCTGCAGGCTGGGCTTCTGCTGCAGGCTGCGCTTCTTCTGCAGGCTCGGCTTCTACTGCAGGTTCGGCTTCTGCTGCAGGCTCGTCTTCTACTGCAGGCTGGGCTTCTGCCGCAGGCTGGGCTTCCGGTTGGATGCGGGTGCCGCAGATAATACAGAAAGCACAATCAGATTCCAGACGGGCGCCGCATTCACGGCAAAGCCGTTCCGGATCATCCCGAAGGATCAGGGGCGGATCAGCTTCCTTTGTATCAGTCTCCTGCTGAGGTTCTGGATTTGTTTCAGGGGAGGTTATATCTTCGGTAACAAGGGTCTGAGCTGCTTCAGATACTTCTGCAGATTCCTCTTTATCAGAAATTTCATCGGGTATAAATTCTTCGGCGGCAGTTTGGCTGATAGTAGATCCTTCTGTATTTTCTGCGGGTTTTTCCTGCACGGGGTATTCGACTATAGCCGGTTCCTGCCAGAAATTATAAGCAGGAGCTGCCATTATTTTTTCCAGATCAAGGCTGTCCTTGTCGTCTGCATCCGGAGTTTCTTCCGCCTCGGCCGGTTCATTGTCAATATTTTCCTGTTCTGGGGAAGCTGTGGCGCTGGGTTCATTCGAAAAAACTTCGGTGGTATCTTCCTGCAGAATAGTGTTTTCCTGTGTGATATTTATATCAGACGTCTCTTCCTGGGGCTCATGCTCCATAGCCAAATCTTCCAAGGCTATTCTTTGCAGATCCGGAATAACTGTGGTAGTGCCCATTATATCCTGCTCGGTATTGTTTTCTTCGGGAGTGTTGTCGGCAGAATCTCCTGATTTTGTCAGTTCGCTGTTGACAAAAGCGGCTATTTCCGCTCTTTCCTCATCGGATTTGGCGTTTTGATAAAGGCTGATTATGGCCGGATCGCCATATTCTTCCACAGCCTTTTCCCATTGATATCGGGGGGAGGCTGCCAGTTCCTTTTGCCCGGCCTTTTTAAAAAGGGCCAGCAACAGGATAATGGCAAGGATTCCGATTACCAGATAGATCACAGGAAGTAAGAAATTTAACATAATAGACCTCCGTTATGTTGGATTGCAATAGGAATTATTTGGCCAGCAGCCAGATGGCCCGGGCATATATTTTGGCCGCATCTATAAAATCTTTCTTGCTTATATACTCATTGGCCTGATGGCAAAGTTTGGGAGTATGCTCAAATTCCGGACCAAAGGCCAGAAAACCGCTGAGCTCTTTGGCATAGGTGCCGCCGCCTATTACTTTAGGCTGGGAAAAGTCACCGGTATAGTCGCGGTATGCCTTTAACAGCACTTCCGCTGTAAAGTCGTCTTTCCCGGCATATAGAGGGTCGGCGCTGTTGATTATGCCAAGCTGCATGTTTTCTTTTTCCGCCAGCCTGGAAACTGCTTCCAGATAATGCTTTTTACTGTGAGTTACGGGGAAGCGCATATCACAGGTCAAACAGGCGGTGCCTTCAGAAATATGCAGAACGGAAGGTATCAGGGTCAGGATGCTGGCATCATCCGCTGCTTTAAGCCCCATGCTTTCACCGTAACTGTCATCTGCCAGCAGTCTGTCCAGCTGTTGCAGATAAGAGGCAGCGCCGTCGGGGGCCAGAGGAAGTTTGGCAAGATAATGGACCAGCATAGCCAGGGCATTGCGTCCATCCTCCGGCATGGAGGCATGGGCTGCCTTGCCCAGGGCGGTAACGGTAATGATATCGCCATTTTTTTCTATATTGATATTTTCCGCCGGAGCGGGGATTTCCGCAGTCGGTGCCTGCAGTACCGCCTTGGCAGATCCGGGTACGATATTGGTAACGCTGCCGCTGTCAAAACTCAGCAGATTAAGGCCTGGGGATAGATTATTATCCCATTTTGCGGATAAGGTGAATTGGCATATGCCCTTTTCTCCCACGATAAGGGGGAATTCAGCATCCGGGGAAAAGCCGTATTTGGGAGGTTGGTATTTGCTTAAATAGTATTCTATGCAGCGGCAGCCGGATTCCTCATTGCAGCCGTACATAAAGCTGACTGTTTTGTTCAGGGGTATGCCTGCTTCCCTCAGGGCTATCCCGGCATAAAGAGCTGCTATCAGCGGCCCCTTATCATCCAGGGCGCCCCGGCCGTAAATGCGGTCTTCTTTTACTGTCGGTTCAAAAGGCGGGTTATCCCATTCCTCGGCAGCCGCAGGTACCACATCCACATGGGCAAGTACGCCGATATTTTCCTCGGTTGCTCCTTTCATATCGGCTATACCTACATATCCGTCAATATTGCGGCAATCCAGCCCCAGTTTTTTGCTGATATCCAGCGCTGTGATCAGTGCCTCGTGGACATTTTTGCCAAAAGGCATGCCTTCTCCGGCCGGAGCATCCTCTACGCTGGGGCAGGCTATCAATGCCAGCAGATCCCTTTCCATTTGGGGATAGCTTGCCTCTATCAGTTCATCAACTTTGCGGAAATCTATCATTTTATTATCATCCATGTAAAGTTTCCTCGAAGAAATATATATTTACACTAATCTTATTTTATTCTAGGAAAGTCCTGTTCTTCCTTTTTTTATTCCTATATAGGCAATTTATCCGGCAGCTTTTAGCAGGGTAGCTGATAATGGCGGAAAAGAGGATTTTTATAATGGCGGGCGAAAACAATAATACTTTTATTATTGGGTATTTATTGGGTAATAAGCGGAGTGGAGGAGATAAATTGACTGATATTATCAGCGGCAGGAATGCCGTACTTGAGGCTCTGAAAGCCGGCCTTACTATAAATAAGGTGATGATAGCCGAAAATATAGACGGGAACTTTGCCGGGACGGTAATGCGGCTTTGCCGGGAAAACCATATTCCCGTACGCAGGCTGCCCAAGGCTAAGCTTAATCAGATAGCCGGACCGGATAACAGAGGTGTTGCCGCCGAGCTGGCCGCTATGGATTATGCTTCCATTCAGGATATACTGGACTCTGCCGCCTCTGCCGGCGAACCGCCGCTGGTGGTATTGCTGGACGGGATCGAAGACCCGCATAATCTGGGTGCTATTATCCGCAGCGCTTATTGCCTTGGGGCCCATGGCGTGGTGATAGGTTCCCGCAGGGCTGCTCAGGTAAATGAAACAGTTATGAAAACTTCTGCCGGCGCCGCGGCTTTGCTGCCTGTGGCCAGGGTAAATAATCTTAATCAGGCGCTGGATGAGCTGAAAAACAAAGGATGCTGGGCAGCTGCCATTGATATGGACGGGGAATCCCTGTGGAAAAGCGATCTTAGCGGAGGTCTGGTGCTGGTAATGGGCAGCGAGGGCGCGGGTATATCGCCGCTGCTTAAGCGTAATTGCGATATGGTAATCAGTATACCTATGCAGCGGAAGGAAATAGGCAGCCTGAATGTAAGCAATGCCGCGGCTTTGCTCTTATGTGAGGCTGCCCGTCAAAAAATGCGCTGAGCAGCCAAAGTTTCGATCAGCGTCAAACATCTTTGGTTTAACCGGGATAGTAAAATTATTGTATATGTTCATATAAAATAAAACCTTGCTATTTACTGCACTTGAGTAGTATAATAACAAATAATATTCTTAAGCTTATATGCAAGGAGGCAACATTATGGATATCAAAATCACCAGGACAACCGCGCCGAAAACAAAACCAAATGGTGAGGATCTGACCTTTGGCTCTGTTTTTACCGACCATATGTTCCTAATGGACTATACTGAGGGCGAAGGATGGCATGATGCCCGTATAGTGCCCTTTGCCGATATTGCTTTGCATCCGGCGGCAGTAGTGCTGCATTACGGAGTAGAAATTTTTGAAGGAATGAAAGCCTACAATGCTCCTGACGGCCGCCTGCTGCTGTTCCGTCCTGATGCCAATGGACGCCGCATGAATAATTCCGGAGCGCGTCTGTTAATACCCGAGATTCCTGTGGATGATTTTGTGGAGGCTGTTAAAGCTCTGGTATCAATTGACAGAGATTGGGTACCCCGCCGTCAGGATCAGAGCCTGTATATCCGCCCCTTTACCTTTGCCACCCAGCCTCATCTGGGCGTATCCCGCTCCAATACCTATACTTTCTGCATTATCCTTTCACCGGTGGGCGCTTATTATCCCGAGGGTCTGGATCCGGTCAAGATCTATATCGAGGACGATTATGCCCGTTCCGTCAAGGGCGGTACCGGTTATATCAAATGCGGCGGCAATTATGCCGGCAGCCTGGCAGCTCAGTATAAAGCCAAACAGTTTGGTTATTCTCAGGTACTGTGGCTGGACGGAGCCGAAAAGAAATATATCGATGAAGTGGGTACGATGAATGTTATGTTCGTTATCGGCGATGAAGTTATCACTCCCGAGCTTTCCGGTACCATCCTGCCGGGAATTACCCGCGACAGCATTCTTACTATGCTGCGGGATTGGGGCGTAAAAGCTACCGAGCGCCGCATTACCCTGGATGAGCTGCAAAAAGCCGCCAAGGATGGCACCCTGCGGGAAGCTTTTGGCGTAGGTACTGCCGCCGTTATTTCGCCTATCGGCGAATTCAATATCCACGGCGTAAAGTATACTGTGGGCAATGGCGGTATCGGCCTGCTCTCCCAGAAGATATACAATGCTCTCACTGATATACAGTGGGGCCGTACTGAGGATAAATACGGCTGGACTGTGGAAGTTAAATAGTTTTTGTTTTAAAGCAAGCGCCTTTGCCAATATGCAGAGGCGCTTTTCTTTTCCGGCATTTTTCATGCTTGATAAATCGTTTAAGGCAGAGCCAGGCCAAAAGCTTATTGGTATGGCCTCGCTGCGCTGATGATCATGGTAGCTAACTGTGGATTGCTTTTTAGGGCTGAAGCCATGGCGGCTGCCATGATGATTTTACCAGCAATAGCGGCAATAGCTTTTTACTATAGGCAGGGTAATAGCGGCAGCTGTAATAAAGGTAAATAAATAAGCACCAGCTTAGCTGGTGCTTATTTGTGTATGTGCCAAAGCACAGGTTTTTATTTGAGTATATCTTTTACAGCGTTCATCAGGGTATCTACATTATAGGGCTGGGCATTGTATCCCATAAAGCCTACCCGGATGATCTTGCCTTCAAGAGCGCCCAGTCCTACGCCGATCTCAATATTGTACTCATTGAGCAGGCGGTCATGGAGCATGGTGGGGTCAATGCCCTCTGGTAGAGTGATGGCGTTGACCATGGGCATTTGCGCGGAAGGTTCTACCAGCATACCCCAGCCCAGCTCTTCCACAGCGGCTACCAGCTGATCGTGGACTGCATAGTGACGGGCAAATACCTTTTCCGGGCCTTCCTCGAAAATATTGTACAGTCCCTGATAAAGGCTGTATATCATATTAATGGGCGCGGTATGATGATAAACGCGTTTGGTGCCGCCCCAATAGCCCATCAGCTGGGAAACATCCATATACCAGTCGCCTACCGGTTTTTTGCGTTTGCTCATCATATCCATGGCTTTAGGGGAGAAGGTGATGGGAGCCAGGCCGGGAGGGCAGGAAAGGCATTTCTGGGAGCCGGAATAGCATATATCGATACCCCATTGGTCTACCATCAGGGGGCAGCCGCCCATGGTGGGAACCGCGTCTACCAGAAAAATGGTATCGGTATCCTTCAGCAGGCCGCCGATCTCCGGCACAGGATTGAGCACGCCGGTAGAGGTCTCGCCGTAAATCATGCCCACCACTTTGTAATGGCGTTTTTTCAGTTCTGCTTCTACAACCTCGGTGCGTACAGGTTCGCCCCAGGGAAATTCCAGCACAGTCAGATCAGCTTCCAGGCGGCGGGCCATTTCAGACATACGTTCGCTGAAAACGCCGTTTTGCAGGATCAGCACCGGATCTCCGGGTTCTACGCTGTTGGCAAAAGCTGCCGCCATACCGCCGCTGCCGCTGGTGGAAAGAGGTACGGTCAGTTGGTTATCAGTGTTCATAAGCTGCTGCAAAAATTCCTTGACCCCATCCATGACCTTAATGAAATAAGGATGCATATGGCCAAGGATAGGTGCAGCCAGGGCGTGATAGGTTGCGGGTGCTATATTGCTGGGGCCTGCGCCCAACAGTAAGGTGTTCGGTAGTTCGTTCATCAGATTTTTCATAGGTGATTCCTGCCTTTCTAAGGTAATAAGCAATGCTTGCTTTGACAATTTATTTCGGCGGTAGGCCGCAAAAATTCAGGAAAATTCAAAAAAAATTAAAATTTATTGTATCAGTAATAGCATAAATTGTCAAATATTTTGTATCCGGTCAGATAATGGAAAGCAAACGCAGTATATACACTATCAAAAACAGGCTGCCCATAGCAAAGGTGTTGGTAAAGGCTATTATCATACCTGAAAGTTTGGCGTCCGCACCCATCTGATAGGCCATGGGGAAGCAGGATACCGCGGATGGGGAAGCAAAGGCTACCAAGCATAGTATCATATCTATACCCCGGAATCCCAGCAAATAAGCTATGGGCAAAAAGACCAGAGGGATAAAAAGGACTTTGATAAGGGAAGCCGTTATGGAGCGGGGGATATTGGCATCCCCGTGTTTGAAGCTGATGGATGCGCCCAGCGTAAGCAGAGAAAGGGGCAGCGCCATATCTCCCATCATGTTTATGGGGGAGCGCAGCAGATCCGGCAGCTTGAACCCTACAGCAGCCAGTATCAGGCCCAAAGTTGTGGATATGATGACAGGGTTGGTGATAAGGCTTTTAAGTATATGATGCTCGGCCGTTCCTTTTGTGGCTTCTGCCAGAACCAGTACGCTGAGGATATTATACAGCGGCCCAACAAAGCAAAGAAGCATGGAAGCCTTAGCCAGAGCAGGCGCGCCGCCCATGGAATCGATCAGGGCAAATCCGATTATCAGATAATTACTGCGGAACGCCCCCTGAATGAAAGCAGTCCATTCCCGCGGGTCCTTGATGATGCCGGGGGTGATGAGCCGCAGTATCAATACGGTCAACAGTGTTACCCCTACTACAAATATTATCAGCTTGGGGTCAAAGGTATCATCGATGCTGGCATCTATTATATTGGGAAAGACCATGCAGGGAATGGCCACGGTGAAGGTGATCTTGGTGCCGATCTTGATAAAATTATCATTAATAATTCCGATATGATTGAGAAAATATCCCAGCGCCATCACCAGAAAAATAGGAAAAACAGCATTAAAGCTGAATAGGAAAGCGTCCAAAATATTACCTCCGCAAAACCTGGATATCTATTTTTTATATATTTTAACATTATATTAGTAATGGAACAACAAAAACAGCCATAAATAATTGCTTTGTAAGGGATTTTCTTTTGGGTTTGGCAATCGCTGCCCTTTATTTTCTGACAGCTGTTTGTTATACTAATGATATATATTTCTGCCATCCGATATATCAATATGGTTTTCTGCAAATTGCGGAAGAAAGTGAGTGGTTTATGCCTGAACAGGGAATCGTCATTCTGGGCATTGTTATCGTGATTATTTTGCTGTTACTGGCCCAATTATATCTTTCCACAAGAAAAGGACGAGCCTGGGGACTGATCCTGCCGGTAATATTTTTGGCGGTGTTTATTTATGTTAAGCTGGATATACGGCTTTTCCCTATAGATATTGTCCCTAATCAGGTGGCGGTAAATTATTATTTGACTGTGAGTTTGCTGGGGTTGACCGCATCTGCGGCTATCTATATAGCCGGACGGGCTTTGCGCCGCAGATATCTTAAGCGCAAGGAGCAGCAGCGGCAAATGCGCCTGATAGCCAAAGAGCAGCGCCAGATTGCCGCGGCCTGCGGGGAAAACAGTTTTGATGCTACCAGAAACTGGGAGAAGCAAAAACAGCGTATGGATGAGTACCGGCGCCGTCAGCTTAGTGCAGGCAGACAGCAGGGAGAGGTTTTGGCAGCCAAAGAGCAGGCCAAAAGAGAATCCAGAACAGTACGCCGTCAAAAACTGGAGTCGGCAAGCGAGCGTATTCGTCAGCAGCGGCAGAAGCATTATGACGCCCGGCTGAAGCAGGCGCAAAAAGCCGTGGAAGCCAGGCAGGCTGCCGCCAGAGAACAGGCGGAAACAAGGGATAAGCATTGAAATCAGCTTAATTGATATATAAAACCAGGTATGATAAAAGATATTGCAGTGATGATCGCAGATAGCGGGGAAAAAAATGCAGATTGCAGCAGGCCATGAACTGAGCGTGTCCTTTGTGACACGCCGCCTTTTTGACAACGTAAATTTTCAGATAAACAATAATTCCCATGTGGGGCTGGTGGGAATGAACGGCTGTGGTAAATCCACCCTTTTTAAAGTTATTTCCGGTCGTTTGCAGCCAGACCAGGGACAGGTGACTTTCAGCAGGGAGACGCGTCTGGCTTATATGGAGCAGTTTCTGTCTTCCGGGGAGGATGATACCCTTTATCAGGCAGTGCGGCAGGTATTTGCTGATCTGATAAAAATGGATCAGCAGATCAACCAGATAAACGACCGGCTGGAAGAAAACCATTCTTCTGCCCTTATTGCAGAGCAGCAAAGCTTGCGGGAGCAGTATGCCGACCGGGGCGGCTATACTTACGAAGCCCGCATACGCTCCACTTTATTGGGGCTGGGCTTTGAGGAAAGGGATCTGCTACTGCCGGTAAAGGCTCTTTCCGGCGGTCAGCGTTCCAAAGCGGCCCTGGCCAGAGTATTGCTGAGCGACGCAAATCTGCTGCTGCTGGACGAGCCCACCAATCATCTGGATATTGCCAGTATAGAATGGCTGGAAAACTTTTTGAGCAATTACCGGGGCGCCTTTGTGGTTATTTCTCACGACCGCTATTTTCTTGATAAGGTTACTAATGAGACCTGGGCGTTTGATCATGGATCCCTGCGCTGTTTCAGCGGCAATTACAGCGCCCATCTGGAAAAAAAGGCTGGCCAGGACGAGGCTGTTCGCCGTCGTTATCAGAACCAGATGCGGGAGATACGGCGGATAGAGGGCATAATAGCCCAGCAGAAGAAATTTAATCAGGCCCGTAATTATGTAACCATTGCCAGCAAGCAAAAGCAATTGGACCGTATTAAGGCAGAGCTGGTGGCTCCGGAAAGCGCCGAGCGCACTTTGGGTTTTAATTTCAATTCGCCGCCTCCCGGCGGTAATGATGTGCTGGAATTGCATCAGCTTTCCAAAAGTTTTGGCGGCAAACGGCTTTTTGGTAATCTGGATCTTCATGTGCAGCGTGGAGAACGTATTTTTCTGCTTGGCCGCAACGGCTGCGGCAAATCAACGCTGATGAAGATCATTGTTGGCCAGGAGCAGGCTGACAGCGGACTGGTGCAGCTGGGGACCAATATAATCCCGGCCTATTACGATCAGATCCATAGCGGGCTTAGCGGCAGTGAAAGCATACTTGAATATTTTACCGCCAAATATCCCTTGATGACCCAGACGCATATCCGTACCATGCTGGGAAGCTTCCTCTTTTCCGGAGAAAGTGTGGAGAAAAGTATCAGCGATCTTTCCGGTGGTGAAAAGGCGCGCTTGCAGTTGCTGGAGCTGATAATGCAGCCTGCTAATCTGCTGCTGCTGGATGAGCCCTCCAACCATCTGGATATTGACAGCAAGGAGGCTGTGGAGGAAGCTCTGATGGAGTATCCCGGTGCTATGCTGGTGGTATCTCATGACCGTTATTTGATAAACCGGCTGGCAGACAGAATATATCATATGGATGAGAACGGGCTTTCCGAGAGCATCGGTAATTATGACGACTATCTGGAGCAGCTTAATAAAGGATTCGGTATCAAAACCAGTTTTTTTGCTCCCGCAGATGTTATGACCGGCGATGACAAACCGGCAGAGGATACATCGGTATCCACAGGGGCTGACGACTACCGCCGCCGCAAAGAGATACAGGCTGAACAGCGAAGGCTGGCTAAAAAGAAAAGCAGGCTGCAGGAAGAGATAGCCCAAAAAGAGGAGGATCTGGACGGGATAAACGAGCAGATAGCAGCCTGCGCTCCCGAAGATTATCTGCTTCTTATGGAATTTGCCGAAGAAAAGGATAAGCTGGA
This sequence comes from uncultured Bacillota bacterium, assembly GCA_934271085.1. Classification (GTDB taxonomy): domain Bacteria; phylum Bacillota; class Dehalobacteriia; order UBA4068; family UBA4068; genus HGM13862. The sequence continues at coordinate 38,586 of CAKQQU010000001.1, forward strand.
AGAAGAATTGCTGGAGCTTATGGAAAACCTGGAAGATCTTGGTAATTGCGGGCAAGATTAAAAAAGACCTTTACAAATATTTCTCCTTATGATAATATATTGTGGCTGGCATTTATACAGTAATGCCAGGAATGTGGATGAAAGAGGTGACCAGAGTGAAAAAAGGTATCCATCCTGAATATCATGAGGCAGAAGTTATTTGCGCATGCGGTAACCGTTTTAAGACCGGATCTACCAAAAAAGAGATTAAAGTCGAAGTTTGCTCCGCTTGCCATCCGTTTTATACCGGCACTAAAAGACTTATGGTCGAGGCCGGCGGTCGCGTAGATAAGTTCAAAAAGAAATACGGTCTGTAAACCGACGATTTTCTTAAAGAAGCCGCTCAAAGCGGCTTCTTTTCTTTATACGGGAAAAGGATATTATATGTTTTTTTGTAAATTTTTGCGATAATTTACCGCGCTATGGAAAAGTAAAAGAAGCAGTGGTATTATGAAATCAGCAAACATAGCTTGCGTCAAGAAGGAGGATGAAAATATGAAACGAAATCTGTTTTTGTTGTTGATCCTTGTCTTATGTATGGCTCTGGTTTTTACCGCTTGCGGCAATGATGAACAGGCCCCGCCGGTAGATGATGACGGCGAAGAAGGAGATGAGGTCGTGCCTACCGCCTGGTATGATATGGTAAAAGTGGATTGGGAGGAAAAAACCGTTGACCTGGATACCGGCATAACCATGGCCTATATGGTCTGCGGCCCCGAGGACGGCACTCCTATCGTGTTGATACACGGAGCCACCGACAGCCGTATTTCCTGGGCCCAGGTAGCGCCTATCCTGGCTGAAAAATACCGTGTTTATGTGCCTGAACTGCGCGGTCATGGCAATACTGATAAGCCCGATCCTGCGGAAGGCGCCTACACAGTTGATCAGCATACCCAGGACATAGTTGCTTTCCTGAAAGCCGTTGGTCTGGAAAAGGCTAATATAGCCGGTCATTCCCTGGGTTCCTTCATTGCCCAGCAGTTGGCTGTTCAGGCTCCCGATATGGTCAGCACCATTACCCTGATAGCTTCCGGCGCTGTTACTACCGGGAATGAAACTTTGGGTTGGGTCTATAATGGTGATGGTACTGATTATCTGGGCGTACATGGTTATGATGCCGAACAGGCCATGCCCGAAGGCTTCCTCCGCGACTGGACTGCCTGCACCAATGAGGATGCTGATTTTTGCGAGGCTATTTATCAGCACGCTGCCGCTTTGCCCTATGCTGACTGGGCCTATATCTTTGGCGGTATATTGGAATATGACAGCAGCGCCCAACTGGCAGAGATAACCTGCCCGGTACAGATCATCTGGGGTACAGAGGATGTTATCTTTTCTGCCGAGGACGAGCAGGCCTTGCAGGATGGTCTGACTTCTGCTGAAACTGTCAAGTTTGAGCAGATCGAAGGCGCCTCTCACAATACCCATTGGGACAGCAAGGCTATCGCTTCTCAGGTAGCAGGCTTGATCGGTGACTTTGCTAAATAGTTGTTATGCTGCAAGCTGGGTTTGCGTAAATTAAATATTAAAAGCAAAAATACCCAACGGTTATGCCGTTGGGTATTTTTGACCTGCATGGGGATAAAGCAGTTGGAAGTGAGGAATAGCTTGCTATTTCTGCTGTTCCTGTTCCTGCTGTTGCTGGCACTGCTGATCCTGCTGCATGTTTTTGGCCTTATCAGTATTTTTCTTGATCTGACCTCCAATACTTGTTTTATTGCGGCATTGCTAGTATGCCCCTGCCACAGTTGATTATTCGTGTTAAAAATGCTATTATTAAAAAAATTCCATTGGGAGGTGTAACCATGGCTGTTAAACAAATTTCTGTTTTTATTGAAAACAGGCCGGGACGTTTGCTTAAAGTAACCCAGTGCCTGACTGAAAAAGGGGTCAATATACATGCTCTTTCCGCTGCAGATACTGCAGATTTCGGCATACTCAGGCTGATAGTGGATAAATCAGATGTGGCTTATCAGGCTTTAAAAGAAGAGGGCTTTACCGTTTTGGAAAACGAGGTGCTGGTTATCAAAGTTGCGGATCGTCCAGGTGGCCTTAATGAGGCGCTGCAGGTTCTGGATGCCGCCGGTATCGGTGTGGATTATATTTATGCTTTTTATAACAGCGATAAGGCTACTGCCCTTAATATCATCAAGGTCGACGATATGGAAAAGGCTGTAACTGCCCTGGCTGCCGCAGGTATCCGTTTGCTGGATAATAAAGATTTTTGCGCCTGTTAGTATTTTTTTGTTCTCGGGCTGAAAAGATTTTCAGAGAGCTGTTCTGCGAACGGCTCTCTTTTCATATATTGCCACAAAAGGGCAAAGAAAGGTCTGAGAATATGAAAATATCCAAAATATTTTTTATCGCACTGATCTCTATTTCTATTTTACTTTTGGCCGGCTGCGGTTTGGTTGATAATCTGCAAAATTATAAAGACAGCGGCAGCGCAGAGGATATACCTGAGCCGGATAACGGGCAGACTATACAGCAGCAGGTGGAATTGACGGATCAGGATCAGCAGGGGCCTGTTGATGAAAAAGATACGGATGAGCAACCTACTGCCAGCAGCGGCGATATAACAGGCGATCCCAAAGGTGAAGACGGCAGTCAGAATGAGCAGCAAAAACCGGTGGTCGGTGATAATGAGCTGGAAGTTGTGCTTTATTTTATGAACAGCGACGGTTCCTCCCTGGAAGGGGAGACCAGAGTTATCCCCAAGCAGGAAGGTCTGGCCCGCGCTACCATTAATCAGCTTATAGCAGGTCCCAAAAGTGCTTCCCTTAGCCCGACATTGCCCTCTTCAGCCTCTCTGGAAGGTATTAATATAGCAAACGGCGTTTGTACAGTAGATTTTAATTCCTCGCTGCTGAATGATATGTCAGAGGATACGGACGATCAACTGCTGGCTCTTTACAGCATAGTCAATACCCTTACCCAGTTCGATACCATTGATCAGGTAAAGATACTGGTAGGCGGCAGGACATTGGATACTCTGGGCGGGGTGGATGTTTCTTCTGCTCTTGCTCCCATGAAATTCTAACTTGCTGCTATTATATACGGCAAAAAGCCCTTTCATAAAAAATATGAAAGGGCTTTTTTTTGACTGAATAAGGAAATATCATAGACTGTTTATATTTTTTTCAGCATAGCGGCAATTTTGCTCATGGCGCGTCCCCGATGGCTTATAGCGTTTTTTTCTTCGTCAGTAAGCTGCGCCATGGTTTTGGCCAGTTCCGGCAGGTAAAACAGGCTGTCATAGCCAAAGCCGTTTTCGCCGCATTCTAAATGAGCTATCCTTCCGGGGCAGCGGCCTTCGATGAAAACCGCTTCTCCTTCCGGAGTTGCCAGGGCCGCGGTACATACAAAAGCTGCGGTGCGCTGATTATCGGGTACATCTTTCATGGCCGAAAGCAGTTTGGCCCGGTTGGCAGCATCGTCATGAGTATGGCCGTTTTTGTCCGCATAACGGGCGGAATGGATGCCGGGAGCGCCGTCCAGGGCGTCTACTGTAAGGCCGCTGTCATCCGCCAGGGTCAGCAGACCGCTCATGGAAGAGGCTGCCAAAGCCTTGATGGCGGCGTTTTCCGCAAAGGTTTCGCCGTTTTCCTCGGGAGCCTCATAATCCGGATAATCGTTGAGCGATACCAGTTCCCAGTTATCCAGGCCTGCTTCGGCCATTATTTTTTTTATTTCCTCCAGCTTATGCTGGTTGGTTGTGGCTATCAATAATCGCTTCATTTTATTTCTTTTTTGCCAGTACCTGTTTGATGCGTGTGGCTACGTTTTCCGCATCCAGACCATAATGCTTAAGCAAGGCAGCAGGTGAGCCGCTTTGACCGAAGCAATCCTCAATGCCGCAGCGGGCAAAAGGAGCGTCGCTGTTGCCGGCCAGCGTTTCCGCTACAGCAGAGCCAAGGCCGCCGATAATACTGTGTTCTTCCAAAGTCATAGCAGCGCCGCAGCGGGCTGTCATATCCAAAATCAGATCGGTATCCAGTGGTTTGATAGTATGTATATCGGCTACAGCCACGCTGATACCTTCCGCAGCCAGCAGTTCTGCGGCTTCCAGGGCAGTTGCTACCATCATACCGCAAGCGAAGACCACAATATCGCCGCCCATTCTGACTATTTCTCCCCGCTCCCATTTGAAAGCGGTATCTTCGGAATATATGATAGGCGCGGCCAATCGGCCAAGACGGAGGTAAACAGGTCCATCGTATTCGGCCGCCTGCTTTACCAGCCAATTGGTGCATACTGCATCGGAAGGAACCAAAACTGTCATATTGGGCAGGGCCCGCATTACGGCGATATCGGCAATAGCCTGATGGGTACCGCCATCCTCGCCTACGGTAAGACCGGCGTGAGAGCCGGCGATCTTTACATTAAGCCGGGGATAGCAGACGCTGTTGCGGATCTGATCCAGAGCGCGGCCGGTAACGAATACGGCAAAGCTGCTGGCGAAAACAGTTTTGCCCATAGCTGCCATGCCCGCGGCAACACCAATCATATTGGCTTCCGCGATGCCTGCATTGAAAAAGCGCTCAGGGCAGACTTTGGCAAAAGCAGCGCTTTTGGTAGATTGGGACAGGTCTGCATCCATAACGATAAGGTCTTTTTTCTCGGCGGCCAGTTCTGCCAGTGCTTTGCCGTAGGCATCTCTGGTGGCCATGGCTTTGATCTCAGTCATTTTATTATCCTCCCTGGCTAATCTTCCCAAAACAGCTCGGCAAGAGCTTGCTGAGCCTGTTCGCTGTTAGGGGCTACTCCATGCCATCCGGCCTGGTCTTCCATAAAACTGACGCCTTTACCCTTGACTGTCTCGGCAATTATCATGGTGGGTTTGCCCTGGATGCTGTGGGCTTCCCGGACGGCTGTACGTATCGCGGCAGTGTCATGACCATCTATGCCGATAACATGCCAGCCAAAGGCCCGCCATTTGGCAGCTTCCGGTTCGGGGGACATAACGTCGGTGATACGGCCGTCTATCTGCAAATGGTTATGATCCAGAAAAGCGGTAAGATTATCCAGCTTATAATGGGCAGCCAGCATGGCGGCCTCCCATACCTGGCCTTCCTGGGTTTCTCCATCTCCCAGCAGGGCATAGACCCGGTTCTTCAGGCCATCCATTTTGGATACCATAGCCATACCGCAGGCGGCGGAGATTCCCTGTCCCAGGGAACCGGTGGACATATCTATACCGGGAAGCTTATGCATATCGGGATGTCCCTGCAGTCTGCTGCCCAGCTTGCGCAGATCAGCCAGTTCCTCCACCGGGAAGAAGCCTTTAAGAGCCAGAGCAGCGTAAAGAGCAGGTGCTGCATGGCCTTTGCTCAGCACAAAGCGATCCCGGTCATATTTTCCGGGATCATCGGGATCCACATTAAGTATGTCATTGTAAAGTACGGCGATAATATCTGCGGCCGAAAGGGAGCCGCCCGGGTGACCGCTGCCTGCAGCCGCGATCATTTTGATGATTTCCCGCCTGATTTGGACGGCAAATCTGTCGGTATCAGCAAAATTCATGTTGTTCTCCTCCTCATTATTGATAAATACCTGTTATTCAAGAGTTTAGTCTTTTGAGGCATATTGGCGAAGATAAGCGGCGATAAATCCATCCAGATCTCCATCCATCACTGCATCTGTATTGCCCATTTCATAACCGGTACGGTGATCTTTTACCAGCCGGTAGGGCTGGAATACATAGGAGCGTATCTGACTGCCCCAGCCTATATCCTGCTGCTCGCCTCTGAGAGCCGCCATCTCCGCTTCCCGTTCCCGGATCTTTTTATCCAGAAGCTTAGCCTTGAGAAGCTGCATGGCTCTGTCCTTGTTGGCGAACTGACTGCGCTCATCCTGGCATTGCACCACTATGCCGGTGGGTATATGGGTAATGCGCACTGCCGAATCTGTTTTGTTAAGATGCTGACCTCCCTTGCCGGAGCTGCGGTAGGTATCAATGCGCATTTCTTCTGCAGGTATTACTATTTCATTATCATCCGCCACCTGGGGAAGAACGTCTACCGAAGCAAAGGAGGTGTGTCTGCGTCCCTGGGCGTCAAAGGGTGATATGCGTACCAGACGATGCACGCCCCGCTCGCTTTTAAGATAGCCGTAGGCATTGGCTCCGGTTACCGACAGGGTGGCTGATTTCATTCCTCCCTCGTCCGCAGGCAGGCAGTCTATCAGCTCAGCCTTGTAATGATGCCGCTCCGCCCAGCGTGTAAACATACGCAGCAGCATTTCAGCCCAATCCTGGGCTTCCAGCCCGCCTGCTCCCGCATGGATGGCAAGTATGGCGTCGTGGCTGTCGTATTCGCCGGATAGCATCTGGGAAAGCTCCAGCTCCTCCAGGAGCTTTTCAAAGGCGGCTGCGGCATGTTCAGCCTCTTTAAGAAAGCTGTCATCCTCCAGCGCCAGCTCTAAGGCTGCCTCTGCTTCGTCGCAGGCATTCCGGGCATTCTCATAGCTTTTGACAACTTCCCGGCGGCGGTTCAGCTTATCCACAAGGGCCTGAGCAGCTTCCCTGTCATCCCAAAAGCCGGCAGCACAGGTCTGCTCTTCCATTTTATTAATGGCTTCCTGCTTGGCCTCGATGTCAAAGAGACCTCCTGAGTGCGTCAAGACGTTTTTGCCCCTCCTGAATCAGAGGGCGGATATCTTCTATCATATATCCTCCTTAAAATTATGGTCTTATTGGTTTCTGCCGCAGCAGTTTTTGTATTTTTTGCCACTGCCGCAGGGGCAGGGATCATTACGGCCCACTTTTTCCGCAGCGGTTTTGCGCACCGGCTGCTTTTTGGCAGGCGGGCCGCCGTGACTGGAGGTAATGTTCTGTCTTTCCTGAGGACGCTCCACCAGCTCGGCTATCATGCACATTCTGGTGACTTCCAACTGAATATCCTTGATCAGGGATTCGAACATGGCAAATGCTTCCTGCTTATAGGCGATCAGCGGATTGACCTGGCCGTAGGCCCGTAATCCTATGCCCTGACGAAGCTGATCCATAGCGTCGAGATGATCCATCCAGTTACGATCCACTACCTGCAGGACCACAGCATGCTCCAGAATGTTCAGTTTGTCTGCGCCCATATCTTCTGCCCTTTGGGCATAATAGGCATGAGCCCTTTCCCTGAACAGCTCGGTTACCTCATCCCTGGTAATAGCTTTAAGTTCATCCTCGCTGGGCATACCCACCGGCAGATAAGCGGCCATATCCTGCAGCAGGGCAGGAAGATCCCATTCTTCGGGATACTGGCTTACCCCGGAATAACGGCCTACAATCTCTTCCATGGCGGCGTCCATCATGGCCAGTACGCTTTCGTGAATGTCATCTTCGAAGAGGGCTTTACGCCGCTCGGAGTAGATCAGCTCTCGCTGGGCATTCATTACGTCGTCGTAATCCAGAACAGTTTTACGGGCATCAAAGTTGCGCTCTTCCACCCGCTTCTGGGCTGTTTCGATACTACGGCTGACCAAAGCGGAATTGATGGGCATGGAATCGTCCATACCTATTCTGTCCATGATATGGCTAAGATTATCTCCGCCAAACCGCTTCATCAAATCATCTTCCATGGAAAGATAAAAGCGGGTGCTGCCAGGATCGCCCTGACGGCCTGCACGGCCCCGCAGCTGATTATCGATACGCCGGGATTCGTGGCGCTCTGTACCAATGATATGCAGGCCGCCCAACTCTACTACCCGGTCATGCTCCTGCTGGGTGCTGGTCTTGTATTCCTCTATCAGCGCCAGGCGTTCCTGGTCGTCATATTCCTTGCCCTTGAGCTTATCCTCGGCTATTTTGACCATAGCCAGCGCCTCGCCGTTGCCGCCCAACACGATATCAGTACCGCGGCCTGCCATATTGGTGGATATGGTGACAGCTCCTTCCCGGCCGGCTTGGGCGATTATGGCTGCTTCTTTTTCGTGATACTTGGCATTCAGCACCTGATGGGGTATGCCCCGGCGGCTGAGCATTTTGCTTAGCTGCTCGGATTTTTCGATGCTGATGGTGCCTACCAGTACCGGACGGCCCTTGGCGTGTTCTTCTGCCAGCTCGTCAAGAAGGGCATTGAATTTTCCCTGCTCTGTGTGGTAGACTATGTCCGGATTATCTATTCTGGCCATAGGCTTGTTGGTGGGTATGACTACCACATCAAAATGATATATCTTGCGGAATTCTTCTTCTTCGGTACTGGCGGTACCGGTCATACCGGCCAGTTTTTCGTACATACGGAAATAGTTCTGGAAGGTGATGGTGGCCAGAGTCTGGTTTTCCCGCTCTATCTTCACATGTTCTTTGGCTTCAATGGCCTGATGCAGACCATCGCTGTAACGCCGGCCGAACATCAGGCGGCCGGTGAATTCGTCAACGATGATGACCTGGCCGTCCTTGACCACATAATCCTTATCCCGCTTGAAGATGAACTGGGCTTTAAGCGCTTGATTGATGTAATGGGAAAGCTCGGTATTTTTGGGATCGTACAGGTTTTCGATGCCCAGCGCCTGCTCCACCTTTGCCACGCCTTCTTCGGTAAGGGCGCATTGGCGGGTCTTCAGATCGATGGTAAAATCGCCGTGACATTCTTCATCATCCGGATCCACTTTTTCTTTGAGCCGGGGTACGATAGTAGCTGCCTTGGCATACATATCAGAGCTTTTGGCCGAGGGGCCGGAAATGATAAGCGGAGTCCGGGCTTCATCGATAAGGATGCTGTCTACTTCGTCCACGATGGCATAGTAAAGGGGGCGCTGCACCATGTTTTCTTTGCGAAAGCACATATTGTCCCGCAGATAGTCAAAGCCAAACTCATTATTGGTGCCATAGGTGATATCAGCCGCATAGGCCTGTTTTTTGGCTGCAGGCTCCATGCCGTGAATGACCAGGCCGACTGTAAGCCCCAAAAATTTATATATCCTGCCCATCCATTCACTGTCGCGGCTGGCCAAATAATCATTGACGGTAATAACATGTACGCCTTTGCCGAACAGGGCATGAAGATAAGCAGGGCAGGTGGCTACCAGAGTTTTACCTTCACCGGTCTTCATCTCCGCGATACGGCCGTCGGCCAGCACCATGCCGCCGATAAGCTGTACGTCAAAGTGGCGCATCCCCAGTACCCTGCGGCTGGCTTCCCGCACAACTGCAAAAGCCTCTACCAGCAGATCCTGGGGCTTCAGCTCCGGATCAGCGGCAATGCGCTGCCTGAATTCGGCAGTTTTGGCCTGCAGCTCTTCATCGGAAAGAGCAGCTATGGAAGGCTCCAGAGCATTTATCTGCTCCACTATTTTACTGTATTTTTTGATATCTTTGGCATTGTCATCAAAGAGGTTGCTGAAAAAGCCCATATATTTCCTCCATAATATGTTTATATGTATTTTTACTTTATGACAATCGGACTTATCAATTAATTATACCATCCCCGGGACTAAAGTCAAATAGCTGCCAGGTGATGAAATGCTGATTTATTGGCGAAATGTGATGTAAGCTGATATTATATATAAAAAGACCGCCGGGAGTTTCCTGCGGTCTTTCATTTCTTTCAATATGAAGCAGTATCGGTATCCTGTCTTTGGATCAGAGCATTTTGTCCAGAAAAGCTTTGACCCGGGGATGTGCCTGATTGTCAAAAAACTCTTTTGGCGGACAGTTGACTACGATATTCTTGCCGTCGATGAAGATGACCCGATCCGCTATTTCCCGGGCAAAGGCCATCTCATGGGTAACTACCACCATGGTCATATGCTCTTCGGCCAGCTTAAGAATAACTTCCAGCACCTCGCCCACCAGTTCCGGGTCAAGGGCGGAGGTAGGTTCGTCAAAAAGCATCACATCAGGCCCCATAGCCAGTGCGCGGGCAATGGCTACCCGTTGTTTTTGGCCGCCGGACAGCTTGGAGGGATAAGCATCGGCCTTATCTGCCAGACCTACTCTGGCCAGCTGGGACATGGCTATTTCTCTGGCTTCCGGCTTTTTTAGTTTTTTTACGGTGAGCAGGGCTTCCATTACATTACCCACGGCTGTGCGGTGGGGAAAGAGATTAAAGTTCTGAAAGACCATGCCGGTCTTGCCCAGCACCCTTTTGATATCAGCCTTGTCTGCCAGAGGATACTCCGGCATACCTTTGGATTCGATAGTTATGCCTTCGATACGGATAGCGCCCTGATCGATCTTTTCCAGCTTGTTGATACAGCGCAGCAGGGTGCTTTTGCCTGATCCGGAAGGGCCTATGACCGAGATGACCTCACCCTTATATACATCCAGATTAACTCCATCCAGCACCTGCACATCACCGAAGGATTTATGGATATTCAGCATCTGTATCATTGGTGTATTGTTGACATTATTCATGTGTTTACCTCGTTAAGGTTGCTTATGCGCGGGCTTTGGCCCTTTTTTCCAGTCTGGAGAAGATGAACACCAGAATGGAGGCAAAAAGCAGGTAGAAGAAGAGAGCTATTACAAAAGCGTCTGCTCGGGCGCTTTTGATGGCCAGATTTTTTGCTGCCCGCAGCAGGTCAAATTTGGCTATAGCCGTGACAAGAGATGTATCTTTAAACAGAATGATAGCCTCTGAACAGGTGGGAGGCAGCACTTTGCGTATGGTTTGGGGTATCACTACCCGCAGCATGGTCTGCCGAAAATTCATACCCAAAGCCTGACAGGCTTCATACTGGCCTTTTTCAATGCTGATAAGTCCGCCCCGCACTACTTCTGTTTCATAGGCGGTAGCGGAAAGAATGAATATGGTAAAAATTACGGTATCCGGTTCCAGTATTATCCCCAGCTCCGGCAATCCGTAATAAGCCAGGCAAAGCTGGAGCAGCATGGGGGAACCCCTGAATACCCAGGTGTAAAAATTAAGTATAGCTTTAGCCCAGCGGGGGCCAAAGGTTTTGATGATGGCAAAGATGATGGAAAGAGGAAAGCCCACCACCGCCACTATGCAGAAAAGTTTAACCGAGAAAGCCAGACCGTTTAAAAGGTAGGGCACGGAATCGATCGCATAGGTCAAAAAATCCACGGCATGTCCTCCTTTTTAATCGTAGGCTGTGAAGCGCTTTTCCAGGCGGCCGAAAAGATATACCATCAGGCTGGTGAGCCCCAGATAAATTATAAAAACTATCAGATAGGCTGTGAGCATATGATCCCTGCTGACTATCTGGTTGGCTACCCGCACCATATCCTGCATGCCTATAACACAGATAAGCGCTGTATCCTTAATAAGGTTGATGGCTTCCGAGCAGGCGGGGGGAAGAGCTATGCGGATGGATTGGGGCAGGATTATCCGGAGCATTGTTTTGTGGTAGGGAATGCCCAGGGCTTTGCAGGCCTCATACTGGCCCTTATCTACGGATTCAATGGCGGCGCGCATGATCTCGGTGATATACGCAGCCATATTGAGGGTAAATACGCCTACAACTGCCCAGTATACAGGGATCTGTATGCCCATGAGGGGAAATCCGAATTTTGCAATGAAAAGCTGCAGCAGCAAAGGGGTCCCGCGCCATCCCCAGGTATAGATATTAAGAAGCCAGCGAAGCGGCTTTGGTCCCATAACTTTGCAGACAGCAAAAAAAATACCCAAGGGCAACACGGGCAAAATGGCTAGAAAATACATTTTAAGAGTATTAACCATGCCTACCCATATCTGAGGCATGATAGAGATAGCATAATCCATATGAAAATCCCTGAAAGTTGTGCTCCCGGCTTTTTATAAACCGAAAAAATCAGTTAATTCTGCGCCGGCCTGAAAAAAGACCGGCGCAGAATTACATTTGAACGTAAGAGATATTTTCCTTATAGGTTTTAAAGCAATATATCCTCACCGAACCATTTTTCGCTGATCTCAGCAGCCTTGCCGCTTTCTTTCAGAGCTTTAATGGCTTCGTTGAGCTTATCGGTGAAGGTGTCGTCTGCCTGGCGGACGCCGATGGCATAGAGCTCTTCGCCAAAGTTTTCTTCCAGAGCTTTATAGGCGGTGGGGTTTTTAACATTGAAATCGCCGTAGAAAACGATGCTGTCAATAACAACTGCGTCAACCCGGTCATTGTCCAGATCCATCATAGCGTTGACGAAGGTATCATATTCTTTCAGTTCGCCAAAAGAATCCATAACTTCCGGTTCGGTTTCCAGAGCGCTAATGCTGGAGCTGGCCATCTGGGTGCCTACGATTTTGCCTGCCAGATCAGCCTTGGTGTTGATATCGCTGTCGGCTTTGGTAACGATGATCTGGGTGCTGGCTACGTAAGGATCGGTGAAATCCATGACTTTGGCCCGGTCTTCGGTGATGGAAAGGCCGTTCCAGATGCAGTCTATCTCATTGGTGTTCAGGCTCATTTCCACAGTGGACCAGTCAACAGGCTGGAGTTTTACTTCGATGCCGTAATACTCGGCTACAGCACTGGCCAGATCGATATCAAAACCGACTATCTCATTGTTTTCATCACGGAAGCCCATGGGCGGGAAAGCGTCATCCAGACCAAGGATGAAATAACCTTTTGCTACGATATCATCCCAGGAAGTGTCAGCGGCGGTATTGCCTTCTTCGTTATTGCCGGTCTCGCCGTTATCTGCAGAATCCTCAGCGCCGCATCCGGTAGCTACCAGTGCAAAGGCCATAAGCATGATAGCCAATAATAACCATATCTTTTTCATTTTCTTTTATCCCTCCGAATAGTGTTTTGCGGATCAAAGGGCATAAAATCCTTTTGATCAATATCTCTGATAAATTATATCTCTAATGTACTAAAAAGTCAAGGATTTTGAGGCCATTGTATTTTTTGGCGAAAAAAGGAAAAATTTGTCGGAAGATGCAGCTAAAACAGTTCATTTTTTGTCATTTATGGGTATAAATAATGGGGGTTCCTGAAAAAATAATAATGATTTGCTTAAAAATCATTTTTCCTGCATCTGAAAAAATAAAGTCATATTCAGGATAACCTAAAGCAAAATTAATAAAGGTTGATCTGTGCGAACCTTGATTTGGAGGATATTTTATGAAAAAATTTTTTACTGTTTTATTTCTAAGCGGATTTATTTTCTTTACGGCTGCAGGTACAGCCTGGGCGGACAGCGGTTACTATATTTCCTCCGGCGGAGAAAGTATCGGCAAGGTGGCTGATTTATTGGGCGTGGATCATAAATTGTTGTCTTTGATTAATGATCTGGACGAAAACCAGCTTTTGCCAGCCGGCAAACTGCTGCGTTTGCCCCAATCGCCCTGCCTGAAAATTACAGTAGCTTCAGGCGATACTCTGGATTCTCTGGCAAAAGGTTATGATATCAGCGTTGACCGTCTGGCTTCCTGCAATGGGCTGCGTCTCTCTGACCGTCTTTATCCGGGGCAGCAACTGCTGGTGCCTTTGGATGATGAAGAGGCTGTCTGCGCCTTTGAACCGGTAGAAGAACCGGAGCGTGCAGTGCATACGGCCTTTATGCTGGATGATTATTTGTGGCCTGCCATAGGAGCTATCAGCTCGCCTTACGGAGAGCGTTGGGGTACTTTTCACTGGGGATTGGATATCGCTGTGGATGAGGGCACCCCGGTACTGGCCGCTGCCAGCGGTTGGGTAGAGGAGGCTGGCTGGAAGAACGATGCTTACGGTTATGCGGTAATGCTGGATCACAGCAACGGCAGGGAGACCCTTTACGGACATGCCTCAAAAGTAGCTGTGCAGCCCGGGGAATGGGTGGAGGCCGGGCAGGTGATTGCCTATTCCGGCAGTACAGGCAACAGCACAGGCCCCCATGTGCATTTTGAAATAAGGCTGGATGGCAGCTGTGTTGATCCTCTGCAGTATTTACCGGAATAAAACGGGCAATAATAATTAAGCGGGGCAGTATCCCCGCACAAAAATAAATGTAAAATCAAGGAGGTAGAACATGAACAAGCCGGCAATTTGGCAAAAAGTTACACTGGTTGCTATGCTTATAGCCGCTTTTGCATTATTTGCTGCATGCGGCAATAACGGCACCAATGGAAACGATGTGAATGGGGACGATAATGATAATCAGGTAGCAGGCGCAAGCCAGAAAATGGAATATGGCTATATTCTGGAAGTAAATCCCCAGGCAAAGACCATTCTGGTAGAAAGTTTCCGCATGGTTCCCCAAGTGGATCAGGCTGCTTTGGAGCGGGAAGGGCTTACCGCCGACAGTGAAGGGTTTTATAATGGGTATTATTTGATCACAGGCGGTTCCCGTATGCTTTATCCTTTGGCAGACAGCGTAGATCTGAAGCTCAGCGATCTGGATTACAGTACCAATAGTTATTATCTGGACAGATACGGTATGCGAAATTCTGCCGAATGGCTGGAATCCCAGGGAGGGCAGGAAGCTGCCGCCAGCGGCATGGGCGATAATTCTCCCTCGGCTGCTGCCGACGGAGTCAATGACCTGACGGAACAGAATGATACTTTTGGCGCAGGCAAAGATACTTTGAATGACACAAATACCGCTGCTGGTAACAATAACGTTAAAAATAATGACGCTGCCAACAGCGTCAATAAAGGCAACAATGCTCTTGATAACAATAATCTTAATAACAATAATACAGCAAATAATGGGCTGACCAGTGATCTCACTGATAACCGGGCCGGGAATAATAATACCAATGATACCTGGCGTGCTTATAGCGGCAATGATATTACTTATCTGAATATCCGTATCGGCGCTTATCAGCATATACCTTTCTGCATTTATCTGGAAAACGGTAAGGTGGTCCGTATCGTAGAGATGGATACCATTTACCGCTGATCCAGATATTTACGGGCTTCCTCCAGAGCAAAGCTGTCTGTCATACCGGCGATATAATCGCAGACAGCTCTTTCCCTGGAAAAGCAGTGAAATTCCTGTGGCAGAAGCTCGAAATGGGAAAGATAGTAGCTGTAAAGGCCAAAAATCAGTTCTTTAAGCTTGTCCTCCTGTTCCAGCATATCTGGACGGAAATAGACGTTTTGGAACATGAATTCCCGCAATTCCTGCATGGCAGCAGCTACCGCATCAGACATTTTGATCTCCGGTATGCCGCTGCTTTGACGGATAATATCAGTAACCATGGTATTGATGCGCTGGGCATGGGTCTCTCCCAGGACTTGCCGTATTCGCCGGGGCAGTTTGTCATTGCTTAAATAGCCGCTGCTGATGGCGTCATCAATATCATGATTAAGGTATGCGATACGGTCGCAGTAGCGGATCAGCATACCTTCCAGAGTAAAGGGCAGTTCCTCGCCGCTGTGATGAAGTATGCCGTCGCGTACCTCGTGGGTGAGGTTCAGCCCTTTTCCTGCTTTTTCCAGAATATCTATTTGCCGCAGGCTCTGGCGGCAGTGGTTGAAGCTGGGATCAAGCTTGTTCAGAGCCCGCTCTCCAATATGGCCGAAGGGCGTGTGGCCCAGATCATGTCCCAGGGCAATGGCCTCTGTAAGATCTTCATTCAGGCGTAAAGCCCTGGCAAGAGTGCGGGATATCTGGGCGACCTCCAGGGTATGGGTAAGCCGTGTGCGTACATGATCCCCCTGGGGATTGATGAAAACCTGGGTTTTGTGTTTGAGCCTGCGGAATGATTTGGAGTGGATGATGCGATCCCTGTCCCGTTGCCATACCGTTCGGATAGGGCATTCTTCTTCCGGTTGGGGGCGGCCTTTGCTTTCATAGCTGTGGGAAGCATAGGGCGCCAGATATATTTTTTCTATTTTCTGCCAGTCTTTTCGCATCAGATCTTTGCCTTTTCCAGATATTTTTCCAGTTCCTCCACAGGAATGATAAAACGCCTCCCGCATTTACATGCAGGCAGGTTGCCTTTTTTGATCTCCTCTATGATGAAAGCATAGGAAAGAGGCAGGATGTTCATCAATTCCTTGATGGTGTAGCCTTTGACTGCGGCCAGTTTACGGCGGCAGGCAGCATAGTTTTCGGCGTCGGCCGCTGCTATAAAGTATTTACGACCTACTTTATAGGCAGGAATATTGCCATTATCTATATCCCTTTTTACCGTGGCATAGGCGGTATGGGTCATCTCCGCCGTTTCTTTAAGGGTGAGATACCTGTTTTCCATGGGCATACCTCCAGCTGCTTTCTACATTAAAGGTATGCGGGAAATGTCGGGTTAATGAATGATAGCAAGGAATTAATTGCCAAAATATATGGCGGTACGCTGGATAATGGCCGCTACCTGAGCCCTGGTGGCGTATGTGCGCGGAGAAAATAGGTTGCCCGGCATACCGGTGATGATCCCCTTGTCGCTGCACCAGCTTACACCTGTTTTAGCCCATTGGGAAATGCTGCTGCCGTCCGAATAATTAGGTAAGCTGCCTTCATATATAGTGATATTGCTGCCCATTATTTCCGCAAAAAGGGAGATTATTTTGGCCATCTGCTCGCGGGTGATTTCGTCATTAGGGCCGAAAAGCCCGTTGCCGTACCCGGATATCAGCCCGTTTTCAACCGCCCACTCCAGATAAGGGAAATAATAGGCATTACTGTCTGTATCAGAAAAAGAGACAATCCCGCTATGGGTTATTTCGCCACCCAGCTTTTCGTAAAGACGGCCGATTACTGTTACGAACATAGCGCGGGTCATGGATTGTTCGGGGGCGAATTTGTTGGTGCTTATCCCGTTAAAAAGGCTGTTGCTGACGCAGTAGGTTATGGCGGATTGAGCCCAGTGCCCGTCGATATCATTAAAGGCTTCCCAGTGTTCGCCGGGCATAAGATAAGCTCCGAAACCCACCGTAACATCATTGTTTGCCGCGGTATAGCTGTAGTTAATCAGTTCATCGCTGAGCGAGCCTTCACGGAAAAAGATGTAACGGCAACTATTATCAATATTGGCAAAATATGTCCACTTTACAAATTTTTGGATAATACCGTTATTTTCATAGGTATAAGTAAAGGTAGGATCCGCGGTTATCCAGCCGGTATCCGGCAGATAGAACTCCACCCAGGCGTGGCGCAGGTTTTCCAGATTGATGCGGCCGTTTATCTGATCCACATATTCGGCAGTGGTATGTACCTGAGGCAGATAAAGATAGCCGTTTTGCCTTTTAGCCGCGATGCCGGCTGCCCGCAGGCAGGAAATATAAAGGTTTGCATATCCCTGGCAGTTGGCGGTGCCCCTGGCCAGCACAGCCGCTCCGTCCTGATCCGCTTCCGGATCATTAATATAGGTCAGATAAAGATTTACCGCCGAAAATATTGCCCGGGCTTTCTGATAGGGGTCGCTAAGGGAGCCTACGGCTTTTTGGGTGAAGGCAATTATTTGGGGATCGGTGGAATTGATGCCTTCCCCTGGGTAGAGATAATTGCTCAGCGCCGGCAGCTCCTCCGCGGAATACTGATCAGGAATATTGGTGCGGTCAAACTGATAGCTCATGGCAGAAACATCTATTACAAATCTTTGGGTAAGCTTGATGCTTTGATTGCCGTAAAGATAATCGAAAGTGTAGACCGCGTTGCGGTGACCTTCTTCGTCTTCGGTTATACTAACTGCAGCAGGCGAAAGGACTTCTCCCCGAATACTGGCATATTCAGGCATCTTGCCATCTATAAGTGGAGTGGTGACCTTAACATTAAAGGCCATGGAACGGCTGTTATTGCGGATAGTATATTCGTGGATCAGGGTATAAGTCCATGTACCTGTTTTTTGATAATAAACCCGGTCTGCCAATATGGCTTCATTATCTGATCCTGGGCCTTCCGGATCGTCAGCAACAATATCTGTGTTGGCAGGCTCCAGATCTTCAAGGGAATTATCGGCTCCGTCGCTGATTGCGGAAGCAGCGGGAGATATCAGCAACAGCAGCAAAAAAGCAACAGCAAAGACATTAAGTTTTTTAAACATTTTTTTCTCCGTAATAAGCAGGCGGCTTATTATAAGCCGGTATTCGATCAATATATCAATCAATATAATAAACAGGAAAGATTTGTTCCCATTGTATTTGCCGCACAGGTTTTCAGGAATATTTTCCGGAATACGCGCAAGATTATTGTTAAGTAAGTTTTTGAGATATGCTAAATTTTAAAAGCTGTTTTTTAATAAAGCCTTTAACAGTTTTATTTCTCTGTTCCTATTCGATAATCCTTTATGCTGCTTATTGGACAATAGGTTCAATAAATGGTAATATTATGATAATAAAGAGGTATCTGTATATAAAAGTGGGGAGAGTTTTATGAAAACAGCCGTATACGCCGGAACATTTGACCCTATCACCAACGGCCATGTGGATATTGCCCAAAGGGCGGCTTCTCTTTTTAACAAGGTTATAGTGGCGGTGGCCAAGGAGAATTATAAAAATAATATGTTTTCCCTGGATGAGCGCTGCGCCCTGGCCAGAGAGGCATTAGCTGATATAAAGAATATCGAAGTAGTGGAATTTGATGGTCTGTTGGTGGATTTTTGCCATCAGCAGGGTGCGGACGCCATTATCCGCGGCCTGCGGGCTGTTTCCGATTTTGATGCGGAGTTCCAGATGGCCCTGCTCAACAGAAAGCTTAATGGCGGTATGGATACGGTTTTTTTGATGAGCGACGCCAAATATCAGTTTATCAGCAGCAGCATTATCCGTAACTGCGCTGGTTTAGGCGCCGAGATAACGGACATGGTTCCCGCCTGCGTGGCAGAGGCCCTTAAACGCCGTTGATTTTGCGCTATTTTGACTTTAGGCAGCTGGGGCAAAGCCGGGCTATAGGGCAATCGCCGCATTGGGGATTACGGGCGCTGCATCTTTTACGCCCATGCCAGATAAGCCAGTGATGGGCCTCCCCCCATTTTTCTTTTGGGATAAGGGCGCATAATGCAGCCTCTGTTTGCTGGGGTGTTTTGGCGTCTGCCAGCCCCATCCGGTTCGCTACCCGGAAAACATGGGTATCTACTGCCAGAGCAGGGATGCCATACCCTACGGCCAACACTACATTGGCGGTTTTACCTCCTACCCCCGGAAGAGCTACCAGCTCTTCCTTATCGGCGGGTACCTGCCCGCCGTAGTTGTCGTTGATTATGCGGCTGGCCGCTACAATATTCTTGGCCTTATTCTTATAAAGGCCGCAGGAACTGATAAGTGGTTCCAGTTCTTCCGGGGTAAGCGCGGCGAATGATGCCGCATCCGGATATAAAGGAAACAGCTTATCCGTGATACGGTTGACCTGGTTGTCATTAGTCTGGGCAGAAAGCATTACCGCAATAAGCAGCTGAAATACCGAGCCGAATTTAAGGGCAGAACCTGTTCCCCTGTATGTTTCTTCCAGAATCGCCAAAATGGCGTCTGCGGTTTTTTTATCTACAGTGCTCATTTTTACCTCACGTATTATAATATTTTATTTTACATCATAGCCCTTAAAATGACAATGGGCAGGCAATTTCTCTTCTTTGCGGCATATATTGCAATGTAGCGCAAAGAAGGGGTGAGAT
This sequence comes from uncultured Bacillota bacterium, assembly GCA_934271085.1. Lineage (GTDB taxonomy): Bacteria > Bacillota > Dehalobacteriia > UBA4068 > UBA4068 > HGM13862. The sequence continues at coordinate 58,031 of CAKQQU010000001.1, forward strand.
ATATGGGAAATAATTTTTTCGGCAAGGTGAAAAATTCCCTGACCAGTACCTTTGACCATTGTTTTGGAGAAAATATCGGCAATATAGTGTTGATGGTGGTAGCAGCCCTGCTGCTTATATCCCTTATGCTTTCGCCGGCTATTTTGATAGCGCTGGCTCTTTTCGGGCTTTTTTTATGGGCATTGCTTTATTGCTGATATATTCTGTGTATGATATATTTAATATCATAAAAAAACAAGTATAAATAGTTCTGTCATTATTGATTGATTCTTTAAAGGAGAAGTGTTTTATGAAGCTGATTTATGAGGGACATGCCTGTTTTCAGATTATCACCGGAGGCGTCAATATCCTGATCGATCCTTATATAAGCGGCAATCCTCTTTGCCGAAAAACTCCGGATGATTTTACTCCGGATCTGATACTGGTCACCCATGGCCATGGGGATCATCTTGGCGATACCCTGGCTATAGCCCGCCGCTGCGGCGCTACTGTCGCCGGGCAGGTGGATCTGATCAATGCCCTTGACTGCCGGGGGATAGATGCGGTCGCTTTTAATTTAGGCGGCAGCTTTGATTTTCGGGGTATAAGGATAACCATGGTGCCGGCCTGGCACGGTAACGGGATAAGAACCGGCGAGGGCAATATTTATGCCGGAATTGCCTGCGGTTATATAGTAGATGATGGAGAAAGCCGGGTATACCATGCCGGAGACACCTGTCTTTTCGGCGATATGGCGGCTGTTATTTCCAGATATGACCTGGATTGCGCCTTGCTTCCCATAGGAGATTTTTATACTATGGGCCCGGATGACGCGCTGCTTGCTGCCGACTGGCTGAAAGCAGGGACAGTTATCCCCATGCATTACAATACCTTTGATGTTATCCGGCAGGATGCCGCTGGCTTTGCGGCCAGGGTAGAGCAGAAGACGACCAGCCGCGCAATAGTGCTGAATCCCGGGGATGACTGTTTAATAGGGGATAAATAATGTTTTTTTGTAAAAAACTCTTGCCAAATAGTTTTTTATACTGTATAATAATTTTTGCTGCGAGACCGCAGCAGATGCTGATATAGCTCAGTCGGTAGAGCGCATCCTTGGTAAGGATGAGGTCCCCAGTTCGAATCTGGGTATCAGCTCCATAAACCTTCTGCGATAGCGGAAGGTTTTTGTTTTTTTAAGCACTGGGGGATTATTAACAAGATAATTATCTTCGGCAGCTGACAGGGGGCGGCAATGAAAAACTTTTTAATAGAATCTGCCCTGCTTACCCATGGTCTGGTTTCTCTTAAGGACGATTTTATGGAGCAGTTTTGGCCCAAAGACCTGGATAATATTGCTTGGGTAGACGGAGGACAGATAAGGACAGGGTCTATAGCGGATTATCTTTTTTTTCGCCGCAGCCATGAAAAGCTGCTGCGTATAGATTCCGCCAGCCTTTCTTCCGCTTTATCAGAAGGTTGCTCCGGTGGGCTTACTGCCTCCGGTACTATGGCAGCCTGCCTGCTGCAAGGGCTGAGCCTGGCTGTTACCTGCGGCATGGGCGGTATCGGCAATATTCGCGGAGCGGAGTTTTCTGCTGACCTGACAGCCCTGAGCCGGCTGCCGGTGGCTTTGATAGCAACATCCCCCAAAGATATGCTGGATATACCGGCTACTATAAACTGGCTGGCGGAGCATGGGGTAAAAGTTTTGGGCTACGGCAGTTCTTTCTGCGATGGATTTATTTTCCCTGGCGCCAAAACAGAGCTGGCAGGTTGTATGGAGTGGGGGGCGGAACGGCCGCTGCTTCCGGGAGAGCTTTTGCTTAATGCTATAAGCAAAGAGTGCAGGCTGCAGGATACTGACTTTTTGCGGCAGGGGATCGAGGTTGGCAAAGTCGCTGTAAAAAAAGGAGAATATTTTCATCCTGCCGCCAATGGTACGATAGACCGTTTGAGCAAAGGACAAAGCGCCATGATACAGCTTCGATCGCTTATAGCCAATGCATTACTGGCAGAGCGCTGCTGTTGACCTTGAAAATATCCAGATGCAAATACCCGGTACTGCAAAACAGTACCGGGTATTTTGGGAGGATGTGATTTACCCATATTGGGATTTAGCCGGCGCTGCGTATCAGCTGTATGGTTTTGCCCAACTCACTGTCCAGCAGGGGTCGGCCGGTGAGGCAGCGCATATCCAGCTTCATATAATCATCTTTGTTGACATTCAGCAGCAGCGCTCCGCTATAGCCGTCTTCATAATAGCTGTTATAATAATAGACCATGCCTTCCTGGGTCATTCCCAGATACGCTATGTTGCCCACCAGAATGGGGGAATCATATCCTGTCTGATCGGAATAGATGGTCAGGCTGGCTTCTCCGGGATATATATCTACAAAATAAAAGGTGTTTGCTGTGGAATAGCCCCAGGAATCGCAAATATTATATGGTAAGACGCTCCCTGCCGCAAGCGCCGGGTCAGTCAGCTCATGGCTTTGCCCTTGGGAATCGACAGCAAAAACAGCGGCATATGAATTATCGCTGTTGGGACGGGCTTCAAAGGATACTATATCCCTTATCCCGGCCAGGCGCCCGCCGCAGACCAGATAGCCCGCCTGCAGCCCCATGCTGATATCTGCGTATTCCACATGGCCGTCCTCTGTAAGCAGGAAAAGATAGACAAAGTTGTCATTAACTATAGGACCTACAAAAATGTCGCTGTAATTATTATAGGCCCCCTGCAGCAGATAAGTACCGCTTTCCGCCCCCAGTGACGCCAGAAAATCAGCGCCTTCCGGGGTGTCTTCTATATCAATAGTGATCTCGCCGCCTTCTAGTGTGGCGCGGACAGGGCCCCATTGGGAAGCTTTTTCCGGCTGGGATGGGGCGGCATTAACAGTAATAAGCTGATAATACCAGCTTGCCCCTGCAATAGAGCCGATAGGCTGGGCCACTTCAAGCTGACCTTCATCGTTAAGATAAAGCAGTCCGTCTATGCTGATATTATCATTGCCAATAGTCCAGCTGCGCTGGATATAATTATCATAGTTTAATTCGCTGCCGTCAATATCGCCGTACATATCATCGAAGGTGTTGATTGCCGCTGCCCGCAGCTGGGTGAGAAACTCTTCCCGGCTAAGGCCTGCTATTGCCAGCAGCTGTTCATTGTCCAACTGTTCGTCTGCCTCAAAATCATAGTTGAATATGCAATATTCAGTATAGTCATTATCCATATATATGGCGATGACCAGTGAAAGCAGGCTGCCGTTCCAGTGGCTTTGCCAGTTGATGTTACTGGGAGTATAAAGCCATCCCTGATCCATGTTATAGTGAGCTTCTTCCATTATAGGGTCAAAAACAGTCGCTATTTGCTGATTTATGCTCTCGGCTCCCGGGGTTTCTGCCAGAATCTGGGGAATGTGATAGGAATAATTCCAGGTATTGCCATAGGTGTCGGTAGCGCTGCCTTCTTCACTGTAAATTTCGCCGATCAGGCTGTCGTCATAGACGCTCTGGCTGTTGGGATCATCCGTCGGATCTTTGCCGCAGCCTGCCAGCAGTAAAGCTAGCATCATGGCTGCAATGGCAAGCAATAATAATTTATGTTTCATGTTATCCTCCTTTTTGCTGTGGGCTGTCAGACTGAGTGAGCTGTCTGCTTTCGAGCATTTTCCACAATGCATTATCTACATTTTAGCCTAGGGAATAGGGGTTGTCACTAGCACTTTTGCCAGTTTGTTCTTAACCCGGCTTTGCCCCATCCTTTGCCGCTGTAGACAGAGCCCAGGTGCGGCTATAGACAGGTATATATGGGCCTATGTTATTTTATTGGCGCTGTCTTTGGTCGGTGTATGGCCTGAATAGACCAGGGGCGGAGGCAGGCTTAAATACGGTAATAAAAAGAGCAAGCCGCAGCAGCCAGCTTGCTCTTTTTATGTTCTTCTGTAAGCAGTTGCGTTTTATTTTTCGGGGTCGTAGGTGAAAACACGGGTGCAGGCCCAGCCGCCGTCTACCAGGAAGGTCTGACCGGTGACGAATTTACCGGCTTCGCTGGCCAGGAAAAGGGCTATGCCCAGATAATCGTCAGTTTCGGACATTCTGCCCATGGGTACCTGAGCGATAGCGGCATCCAGATAGGACTGGGGGCGCTGAGCCATCATGGGGGTGTTGATCCAGATGGGAGCGATACCGTTGACGGTGACGCCCTTGGGAGCCATTTCTACGGCAAAGAAACGGGTAGACTGCATAACGCCGGCTTTGCTCACTGCATAGGCCATAGCATCGTTGGCATTGACGGAGAAAGCATCGATGGAATTGTAATCGATGATGCGGCCCCAGCCATTCTTAACCATGACTTTACCGACTTCCTGATTGAGGAATATGGAGCCCAGCAGATTTGTCTCCAAAGTGCTTCTTAAGGTTTCTTCCCGGAATTTCAGGGTGTTTTCCACGAAGCAGTTAGCGGCAGTATGGATAAGTACGTCGATGCGGCCGTATCTTTTTTCTACCTCGGCTACCTTGGCAATGATATCGGCATGATCGGCAATATCCATCTGGATAGTATCAATAGTCAGGCCCTCGTCAGCCAGCATTTTTTTAACTTCTTCCAGTTGCTCGGCACGTCTGGTTGCCACAATGACTTTGGAGCCGTTTTTGGCAAAGCAGCGGGCATTGGCTTTGGCTACGCCGCCGCCGCCGGTGATCAGGACTATTTTGCCGCTAACGTCAAACATGTTTTCGATCAGTTGCATATCTTTCATCGATGTTTCCTCCGTTTAAATTTTTATATTCCTTGGCCGATGATCTCAGCCTTGATACCATATTGGGCAAATGTATCTTTGATTTCCAGCAAACGCTGATCTGTGGGCGGAGCATATTCCTGTACATCTCTGTCCAGGGAGCGTAATTTGGATATGCCCAGCTTGTGATAGGGTATCAGTACTACATCCCGTATGTCCAGCCCATCCAGAAAAACGGCTGTATCTTCTATGATGGCAGGCGTATCATTCATATCCTTAAGCAGCGGCATCCGGATCTGGATCTTCTCCCGTAAGCCGGGCTCTCCGGAAAGCTTACGTAAATTTTCCAGGATCAGGCTGTTGCTTTGTCCGGCATATCTGAGATGCACTTCATCATCCAGGGATTTGATGTCGTAGAGGATGATCTGAGCCTGTGAGGCTATTTCCCGCAAATCTTCATATTTGCAAAAACCGCTGGTATCGATGGCTACACGTATGCCTGCCTTTTGACAGGCAGCCAGCATTTCCCGGGCAAACCGGGGATGCTGCATGATCTCGCCGCCGGAAAGGGTCACTCCTCCATTGGTCTTGTCATAAAACTCTTTATCCTGCAATACCTGCTCCATGATCTGCTCTATGGTCATATAATTGGCAGACCAGCGCAGGGCGCCGCTGTAACACTGCTCCACACAGGCCCCGCAATCGCAGCACTTGTCCCTGAGTATCATAATGGGTTTATCTTTTCCCGGCTGCAGGGCGCCGCTGGGGCAGGCTTCTATACAGGCTCCGCAGGAAATACAACGGTTTTGGCTGTAAAATAACTCCCTTTCTGCGAACATCATTTCCGGATTATGACACCATTTGCAGCGCAGAGGACAGCCTTTGATAAAAACGGAGGTGCGTATGCCCGGACCGTCGGAAGTGGAAAATTTTTGGATGCCGCCAATGAGGTACTTTTGCATATGGCTCCTTTAGCAGCTGTGTGCTGTCCTTCTGATAATATCTTCCTGAACATTACGGTCCAGATCGGTGAAGAAGGCTAAATATCCGGCAACCCGCACTACCAGACCGCGGTAAGCTTCCGGATTATCCATGGCTTTGCGTAAAGTAGCATCATCCACCACATTGATCTGAATATGCTCGCCGTAATGATCGAAGAAGGTTTTGACCACGCCCTCGATGATCTCGGTGCCCCTCTCGCCCTCCAGACCGTTGGGATCAAAACGCAGGTTGAACAGGGTTCCATCGAAGGTGTGGAGCTGATCGATATTGGATACGGATTTTACAGTAGCAGTGGGCCCGGAAATATCCCGTCCGCCGGCGGGAGAAGCATTGTCGCTTAAGGGATCGCCTGCCAGACGACCGTCGGGGGTAGCGCCGCAGAACTCGCCAAAGAGCAGATTGATGGTTTGGGAGAGATTGCTGACGCAGTATTGGCCGCCCCGGGAATCCCGGAACTGCTGTACATAATCACTGCAGGAAACTATGATATCCCTGTAGACTTTATCTACGGAAGGATTGTCATTACCGAATTTATTGGGACGGTTGATAAGCAGCTGACGCAGGCGTTCTTCTCCATCGTAATTGCTGTCGAGAATGGAGATCAGCTTATCCATGGGCACATTATGGTTCTGGAATACTGCGTAATCCAGCGCTTCGATAGCGTCAGCCAAGCTGGCCGGGCAGCTGAAGAAGACGCCGGTGTAGTTATGATGGCAGCCGCCTTCCTGTACGGAGATGCCCTTATCTATGCAATCATCCATTATCAGGGAGGAAAAGATCACCGGCAGCTGTACCGCATGGAAGGGAACTACCCGGTTATAGGCAGAGATAAGCAGATCAAACATATGCTTAAGCTGGGCGATGACCGCATCCAACACATCCTGTTTGCAGGTAAAGCTTGCAGGGTCGCCGGTTTCAATGCCGGAGCGCTCGCCGCTGACCGGATCTATGCCATTGTGAAGCACCAGTTCCAGGGCTTTCATGGCATTGATATAGCCGCCGATGGGGCTGGCATCGGTGCCGCCGCCGCCGGGATGAGGCTCTACGCAGCCCACTACGCTCCAATCGCGGCATTCTTCCAGGGTGCCGCCTTTGGCTAGGCAGATGGGGATAGCGGCCTTGTCGTTAAAGAAAGCGGGATTGCCGAAGCCGGTCTGCACCATGCGCACGCCCTTTTTAAACAGATCTTCCGGGGTGCCTTCGTGGATGCGCAGGCCTACTGCGGGCTGATGAAGCTGCACTTCGTTTTGGGCCTCCAGGCACAGATAAGTGAGATCGTTGGTAGCGTCGTTGCCGTCTTTGTCAACGCCGCCCACCATCAGGATCTGCCACAGGGGGTAACCGGCGAATTTTTTGGCGTCCTCATTGCTGCGGACGATCAAAAGCTCGCTGGTCTTGATGTAGAAACATTCTATAAGTTCCAGAGCGTCGTCGGGAGTGATAACGCCCTGCTGGATATCTTTTTGATAATAAGGCAGCATATACTGGTCATAACGGCCGAAACCGTTGCCGGCGCCGTTGGATTCTACATGAACCAGTAATTGCATGAACCAGACGAACTGTACTGCCTGCCAGAAGGTCTGGGGGGTATGCTCGGGTACTACCCGGCAGTTGGCGGCGATAGTCAGCAGCTCGCCCCGGCGCTTTTCGTCATCGGTGGCAGCCGCCATTTGCTCGGCCAGATCGGCATAGCGATGGGCATAACGGATTATAGCTTCGCATTCGATAATGCAGGCGTTCCAAAAGTCCAGCTTTTCCCGTTCTTCTTTGGTAACGCCGGCTGTTTCAGATATTTTTTGGCGGCAGCGGTCTATATAGCCGCTGAGGCCTTCTTTCATCAGACGGGCATGATTGGGCATGGTGCCGCTGGAAGGCATGGTACGGTTGCCAACGATAATCATCCCCAGACGGCGGGCCTGCTGCACATCATCAGGGAGTATGGCTTCGATATTGTGTTCGGAGCTTTTGCCGAACCACCATGGCAGGTTTTCTTCCAGCAGGGCACGGTTTTCCGCGTCCAGTTCAAAGGGGTCTGTGGTGCGGGTCTGGATATTGTCCAGATTTTCCAGCAGCCATTCGGCCCGCATATATTCCGGATGGAAGGATACACCCCGCTGCTTTTTGGCCTGGCTGCCGATTACCAGTTCGCCCGGAAAGATCGACAGATCCATATGGTCAAGCACATAGGCAAAAACATGAGCCCTGAATAAGGCCGGCGCTTCGCCGGAATATTTGATATATGCGTCTTTGGCCAATACTACCCATTCTGCGCTGAGATTGGGCCTGGCATCCAGCATATTTTCTTTAAGCATTCTGACTCTGTCTCTCACAGTGCATCCCTCCATCTTTGGATTTACTTGCTATGTACTGTAATGTTAAAGCAATATCAATATTGCAATATCATTATAGCATGTTTTAAATAAATGTTGAGCAGATTAATAATATTTTGACAAAGTTATTGAGAATTCCTACTATTTAGCTTCTGCTTCGGCAGCTTTTTTCTCGGCATTAATCTGAGATTTGGGGCAGCCGATACCGGTGAGGGCTGTGATCAGTCCAAACAGAGGAGTAAGGAAGCCCATGAAATAATACATGAAGAACTGGCTCATGGGAACGCCGAAGCACTGAACTACGAAAACGCCGGAAACGCCCCAGGGAACGATGGGCTGCTGGACGCAGGCTGCATCGGAAATGGTACGGGACAGAACAGCGCGGTCAACATCCAGCTCCTCGTATTTATCACCCAAAGCATTGCAGGGGATAACGCCGCCGATGAAAGGATCGCCGGTCATGAAGCTCATTACGGTGCTGGAAGTGAAGGTGGAAACGATCAGGCTGAAACGGCTGCGGATGATATTGGCAATACGGTTTACCATGATGACCAGAACCTTGGTACGACCCAATACTGCGCCGAAGGAGAGAGAGCAGATCAACATAGTCATGTTGTAAACCATGCTGGTCATGCCGCCGCGGTTGCAGATGGAATCGACAACAGCGGAACCGGATTCGATGCTGAAACCGCCGTAGAGGCAGCCCAGAACTCCACCCAGGCTGGCGCCCTGAGCAAATACCGCTACCAGAATGGCAGAAACGGCGCTGAGGATCAGGGAATGGGTGGCAGGCATCTTCATGATAATGGTGATAGCCAGAACTACCAGGGGGATCAGCATGGAAATATTAAAGTTGAAGGTGTTGGCCAAACCGTCAATAATGGCCTGGATCTGAGACATATCGGTGGTATGTCCGCTGAACTGGAAGCCCATGATCAGGAAGATGACAAAGGATACCAGCAAAGCAGGGCCGGAGGTGTAAAGCATATAATGGCAATGACGGTAAATATTGGTTTTGGATACGCCGGCGGCAAATACGGCATAGTCGGAAATGGGGGACTGTTTGTCGCCGAAGAAAGCGCCGCAGACGATAGCGCCTACAGTCATGCCCAGGGGTATACCCAGGCCCATGGCGATACCGATGAAGGCCACGCCCAGGGTGCCGCAGGTAGTCCAGGAGGAACCGGTGGCAGTAGACAGGATAGCGCAGATCAGAACTACAAAGGCCAGGAACCAGGTGGGACTGATCAGTTTCAGGCCAAGATATACCAGGTAAGGAATAGTACCGCTGGCCACCCAGGAGGCGATCAGGATACCGATAGACAACAGGATGAGGAAAGGAATGTCACCCATGGCTTTCAACATGGATTTCTCCAGATCTACCAGAGAAATATGCAGCACCAGGCGACCGTACAGGGTAACTACGATGACGGCGGCGATCAGCGGTACATGAGCGGAGAGGCCCAGCCCCAGGATGCCGAACATCAGAATAGCAGCAGTCAGAAGAAAGACCACGATGGACATGCCCAGCGTGCCCTCTCGTTCAGGTTTTTTGATTTTTTGGGGCTTTTTTTCCTGAACTTCTTCTGCCGCTGCTTCAGCATTCAGTTCTTTGTTTTCTTCCATTAGAATACTCCCTTCGTAAAAATGATTTGAGAAATAAGTTCATAGCTGATTCAGCAAAACTCCCACTTGCTTTGCTGAATCCGGCCTATGCCAAGGGGATTTCTCCCAAAATTCAGAAGCATACACAAAATGTGTATTTTATCTGAAAGTTCTTAGCTATCATATAATAATAAAATTTCAGTAATGTGTCAAGTTAAAGCGCTTATTGTCGGATAATATCATTAATTTGTTTGAAATATGCTATAATGATAAATGACGAGAAAGGATAAAATATGGAAAAGAAAAAACTGACAGAATCTGTATGCAAAATAATTGCCCGCATTCATACGGATTTTCCGGAAAAATTCGGGGTGCCGCGGCAAAGCGGACTGATAGATACTCTTTACGGAACGGTTACCTTTGAACCGGCCTACAGAGACCCGGCCGCAGTGCGGGGTCTGGATGAGTTTTCCCATATATGGCTGCTGTGGCAGTTCTCCCAATGCCTTAGGGAAGGTTGGTCGCCTACGGTTCGTCCGCCCCGGTTGGGCGGTAATACCAGGATGGGCGTTTTTGCCACCCGTTCTCCCTATCGCCCCAACGCTATCGGACTTTCCTGTGTTCGGCTGCTGAAGGTGGTTCCGGAAACTCCGGATGGGCCTTTGCTTTATGTTGCCGGCGCCGATCTGGTGGACGGTACGCCAATTTATGATATCAAGCCCTATCTTCCTTTTACCGATAGTCATCCCGAGGCTGAAGGAGGCTTTGCCGAGCTGGTAAAGGATCATGCTTTGCAGGTGTTTTGCAGTGATGATCTGTTGGCTATGGTGCCGGAATCCAGGCGCGCTTCGCTCCTGGCTGTGCTGGCTCATGATCCCCGGCCTGCTTATCACCATGATCCAGAGCGAATCTACGGTCTGGATTTTGCCGGAATGTCTGTGCGCTTTCAGGTAAAGGAGCAGAAGCTGACTGTAATAAGCCTGGAACAGGCTGCTGAAGATTAATTGTTATGTGGGGAGGTGCCATATGGCTTTAAAGGAATTATCTGCTCAGGCACAGGAGGCGATACTGGCAGAGCAGCAGCGGGCATTTAGCCCTGAACTGGCTTTTTTGACGGGAGAAAGCGATACCGCCTTTTTCCCCGGCTGCTCCATGATGGCCCATGACGCAGCTTTGGTAATGCGGGTCTGGCGGTATCTGGCAACTATTTATCCCGGGCTGGCACTTTGTACTTGCTGCTGCGGCGGACATTCGGCCTATGTGGGCTTGGATAAGTACTTTGAGCGCAGCAGCCAGATAAGGCAAATGCTGGACAAAGGCGGAGTCAAAAGGCTGATAGTCTGCTGCCCTAACTGCCGCGGGTTGTTCAGCCATTTCAAAGGGCTGGAGGTAATCACTGTCTGGCAGGTATTGGATGAGCATCCTCCCCGGTTTCAGTCTGTCCCGGCAGATATTCCCCGCTATTTTCTGCATGATCCCTGCCCGGCCAGGCAGGATACAGCTTCCCAGGATCAGGTGCGCCGTCTTTTGCAGCGAGCCGGCCTTCCTTATGAGGAAATGACCCTTTCCCGGCAAAAGACTGTTTGCTGCGGCCGTAAACATATACTGCATCTGCGGGATCCTCAGACCGCGGAAAAGCTGCGGCAGCTTTCCCTTTCCCAGTTAAAAGGCAGATATCTTATATGCTGGTGTTTTTCCTGTTGCGCCAGTTTCAGCCAGGCCGGCTGCCGCTGCTTGCATCCGCTGGAAATAGCTTTCCCCGACCCCCGGCATCCTTTTGAGCCCTTTTGCCGCAGCGAGGAGGAAGGCTGGCGGCAAAGGCAGTTGCTTTCCCTGCTGGCCGGAGATTTGTCTGATGGGGCGCAACTATGAGCAGGGTACTGCGCTATCAGGTAGCAGATGCTGAAAAGGGTCTGCGTCTTGGCAGTTTTTTGCGGCGGCGTGGCTATGCTCAGGGATTGCTGGCTGCTTTGCGGCAAAGCGATGGGGTAAGGGTAAACGGCAGGCTCCGGTATATGCGGGATCAGGTGTATGGCGGCGATATAATACAGGTCTGCCTGCCTGAGGACAGGCCTTCTCTGCAGGCAAATCCGGGCCTGCAGGTTACGGTGCTGTATGAGGATGAGGATATTCTGCTGGTGGATAAGCCTGCCGGTATGCTGACTCATCCGGCAGGAGAAGGCTTTGATGACGCATTGGGCAATTTTTTCACCGCCCATTGTCCGGGGCTGAGCTTTCGCCCCATAGGCCGGCTGGATCGCAATACTACCGGTGTTTGCCTGCTGGCCAAAAACCGGTTTGCTGCCGGTATGCTCAGCGGTAAAACGGAAAAGATTTATTATGCCGTGGCGGAAGGGATAATAAGACCGGAAAGCGGGATAATAGATCGTCCACTGATAGCTGAACCGGGCGGCAGTAATAAGCGGCTGGTGGATCCCTTGGGGAAGCCCAGTATTACCCTTTATCAGGTGTTAAGAAGGCTGCCTGACCACACTTTTTTGCGTCTGCAGCCTGTTACCGGCCGTACCCATCAGCTACGCGCTCATCTTAGCTGGCTGGGATATCCGCTGGCGGGAGATGTTTTGTACGGCGGTTCCCTGGACTGTATAAACAGGCAGGCCCTTCACTGCGGATGTCTGCGTTTTGTTCATCCTGTTGATGGCAGGCAAATGGTAATAAATGCGCCTTTACCACCGGATATCTGCACCTTGCTTGGCTTATAGATATTATCTATATTAGCTTTTTATTTATTAATATTTACAATAGTCGAATATTGTAAAAACTATTGCAAACGGATTAAGCGCTTATTATAATAATTAATGTGTTCAGGCCACAATAAATTAGAATTTATCCTCTCCTTCTGGCAAGCAAGTAATTCTCAAATTTGCTGCAAAAAAGCAACAGGGCTTCTGTTCGTAGACAGAGGCTCTGTTGCTTTTTATTATTACGTGGTTTTGCCTTATTTGTTTAGCAGCAGTTTCAATGGTATTGCGCCATATTTTAAAGTATTATGGCAAAATTGATTGTTTTATAAAAGTTCCGGGGGGATTCTTGTCCCCAGATAACGGCTGTTGTATACTAATAATAATTGAAGAAAAGATATGAGACCAACAGAAAAGGATACCATATGAGACAGCAGTTGATAATCATCGGCGGCGGCGCGGCAGGGATGATGGCTGCCTTGACCGCAGCGGAAAACGGTATATCCGTGACCCTTTTGGAAAAGAACGAGCGTTTGGGCAAAAAACTTGCCGCTACCGGCAACGGACGCTGCAATATAGCCAACAGTAAGCTTGACTGCAGCTTTTTCCGGGGAGCAGACCCTTCTTTTGTCAGGCCGGCGCTTGAGGCCTTCGGCCTGGATAAGACAATAGAATTTTTCCGGCGTATCGGCGTTGTTATCCGGGAAGATGAGGAAGGCAAGCTGTATCCCATGTCAAATCAGGCTTCATCGGTGGTGGATTGCCTGCGTTTTGCATTGGATAATGCAGGGGTTAAGGTACGTACCGGTTTCTGCGCGGAGCAGATCCGCCGGGAAAAGCAGGGCTTCAGCATAATCGGCAACGGGGAAGAATTAAGCTGCTGCCGGCTGATAGTTACCGCAGGCGGGGAGGCCGCTCCTGCCTTGGGAGGTTCGGCCGGCGGATATAAGCTTTTGGAAATGCTGGGGCATCACAGCACTTCCCGTTATCCTTCGTTGGTACAGCTGAAAACGGATAATACTTATCCCAAAGCCCTCCAGGGCTTAAAGCTGGATGCCGTGGTTTCTTTGGAAGTGTCCGGTAAGTGCAGGGAAAAGGGAACTGGTGAGCTTCTTTTTACTCAGTACGGCGTTTCCGGGCCGGCGGCTTTTGCCGTATCCCGCAGCGCCGCCTTGGCTTTGGCTGCCAAAAAGCCGGCAAGCCTGCTGTTGGATCTGCTGCCTGAGCTGAACGAGGATCAGTTGCTGTATTTGCTGCGGCAAAGACAACATAACTGCGCTTATCTTACCCTGGAAAACTTTTTTGCCGGATTGATCCATAAAAAGCTGGGTATCATGATTTTCCGCTATTGCGGAATGCAGCCCCTGTCCCGCTCCTGCGGTGAGCTTTCTTTTGACCAGCTTCGGCAGGTAGCTGCTGCTGTGAAGAATTTTCGGCTGCCCCTGAAAGGCACTACCGGTTTTGCCAATGCCCAGGTAACGGCAGGGGGGATAAAAACCTCAGAGGTGTATCCCCAGACCCTGGCCTCCCATCTGGTGCCGGGACTGTATCTGGCAGGGGAGATACTGGATATTGACGGTCTTTGCGGAGGATATAATCTGCAGTGGGCCTGGAGCAGCGGGCATTTGGCAGCGCAGTTGTTATAAGGATACGCACGGGGAGATTTTATGATAAGGATAGACCAATTAAAGCTGGCTTTGGATCAGGAAGAGGGGGATCTGCTGGCCGCCGCAGCCAAGGCTTTGCGGCTACCCCCTTCCGCCATCCGGGAATGGCATATATATAAAAAAGCTGTGGACGCCCGCAAAAAGCAGGATGTGCATTTTGTGTGCAGTATCAACGCAGTGGTGGACTGCGATGAGAAAAAGCTGCTGGCCAGGAATAAAAACAGCCATATCCGCCTGGCAGAGGATAAGCCGCTGCAGCTGCCTTTTTACGGAGAGCAGGCTTTACCTCCGCTGGTGGTGGGCTTTGGACCGGCCGGGATGTTCGCTGCTTTGACCCTGGCCCGAATGGGAACGAAGCCCATTGTGATAGAACGGGGGCGCCCTGCGGCGGAAAGGATGGCTGCGGTAGAACGATTCTGGCAGAAGGGACAGCTGCAGCCGGAAAACAATGTGCAGTTCGGAGAGGGCGGCGCAGGTACGTTTTCCGACGGCAAGCTGACTACCGGTACCAAAAGCCCCTATATACCCTATATCCTGCGGGAGCTGGCCGCCTGCGGAGGGGGTCAGGATATACTTTATGAAGCCAAGCCTCATATCGGTACTGACAGGCTGGTAAAGGTGGTGTCCGCACTGCGTCGGGAGATATGTGAGCTGGGCGGTCAGGTGTTGTTTTCCCACAAGCTGCGGGGCCTTGATATCAAGGACGGTTCTCTTCGCGGGGTGCAGGTGCTGACAGAGCAGGGAGCAGAGGATATTCCCTGCAGTTGTTGCCTCCTGGCTTTGGGACACAGCGCCCGGGATACCTTTGAATTGTTGCAAAAGCAGGGACTGGCTTTAAGCCCCAAAGCTTTTGCCATGGGGCTGCGTATAGAGCATAGCCAGGACTTTATCGATACTGCGCAGTATGGCAGCTTTGCCGGGCATCCGGCCCTGCCTGCTGCTGATTATAAGCTGGCGGTGCATCTGCCCGATGGCCATACGGCTTACAGCTTTTGTATGTGTCCCGGAGGGCAGGTGGTGGCAGCAGCCAGCGAGCCGGGGGGTATTGTTACCAATGGAATGAGCCTGTCCGCCCGTGACGGGAGCAATGCCAACAGCGCCCTGCTTATATCTCTTACTCCCGCTGATTTTCCTTCTGAAGGCGGCCCTTTGGCGGGGATGTACTGGCAGCGGCAGATCGAGCAGCGCTGCTTTGCCGCTGGGAGCGGAGACTACCGGGCGCCTGCTCAGCTTGTTGGGGATTTTTTGGCAGGACGTCCCTCCGGGAGAGGCGGCAGCATTATTCCCAGCTATCGGCCGGGAGTAAGCTGGCAGAGTATAGAAGGATTGCTGCCTGATCTGATCTGTACCGATCTGCGCCAGGGGCTGCTGGCTATGGATAGGCAAATACCCGGGTTTGCTCAGGCGGAGGCGGTGCTTACCGCACCGGAGACCCGTAGTTCATCCCCGGTGCGCATTGAGCGGGACGGTAATTGCCAGACCGCAGTTGAGGGGCTTTTTGCCTGTGGGGAAGGCGCGGGCTATGCCGGCGGCATTATGTCCTCGGCTGCTGATGGCATGAAATGCGCCCTGGCCGCAGGCTCATTCCTTGCCAAAAAATAAGGGATGCGGCGTTTTTTACTTCACAGCAATTTGCCCCAGAGTATTTTATATAAACATCGTCAGTGGCAATGATCGCCCCCGGGCCAACTTGCTTTTGTGTCGGCAATTTCAGCCGCAGGCAGGCTGGGTTTTCCCTGCGATATATGACAGTCTGTCTGCGCGCCGCGTTTCTGATCTGTTTTGTAGGTTTATCGACCGACCGGGAGCCGGTGAAATTAAGCCTTGCTGGATCTGCCTGCATTATCATAAATACGCAAAAAGACTGTTGCCGCCGGCAACAGTCTTTTTATTATTGCTGTGATCCAAAGTCCAGTTCGCTTTTATATTTCTATCATGCCTTCGAAATCCTTTTTAGCGTCGCCGGTCATTATCATACCGCTGTTAGTGCGGCGTATGGTAAGATCGCCACCGGGCTGGCGAACCAGAATATCCTCATCTATGGGACACAGATGCTGTTCCACTGCCGCCGCTACTACTGCGCAGGCGCTGTCGTCACTGGATACGGTATTGCCTACGCCTCTGGCCCAGACCCGCACTCTGAGGCTGTTGGGGTCGACGATGGTGGCAAAGGCGATATTGGCCCGCTCGGGAAAGATAGAGGAGTTTTCCAAAATGGGGCCGATTTTTTGGATATCCACACCATCTACATCGGGCACGAACAGCACACAGTGGGGATTTCCCATGGAAAGGCAGGTGATACGGAAATCATAACCGTTTGTGGAAAATGGCTGATCTATCACCTGGCCGTCCCGCAGTACAGGTACTGCTTCGGCGTTGAAATCAGGCTTACCCATATCTACAGTGACGGATGTTACCTGGTTTTCCTGGAGGAAGAGCTCGGCCTCAAACAATCTGCCCCCTGATTCCAGACACATCCGGTTTTTGGGGATGCGGCCGCTTTCGTAAAGATATTTGGCAACGCAGCGCAGGGCATTGCCGCTGATCTCCTCGGGACTGCCGTCGGCATTATACTTCTGCATGGATGCGTCCGCCCTCCAGGATGGGCCAATCAGCACTATGCTGTCGCCGCCGATACCATGGCGGCGGTTGGTGAGCCGTACTGCCAGAGAACGGGGGCTGTCGATATCCTGATTAAAGCAGTCAAAGTAGATATTATCACTGCCGTTGCTGCTCATTTTTACAAAGTTAAGAGGCTGGCGGCATTCGGGCAGAGTGCCGATATTCAGCAGTTCCATATTATGCTGATTGTAGCCGCTTTCGATTACATCTGCCAGCACATTGGCAGTATCTATACTGGTCAGACAGGATATCTGACTGGTTACGGCCTTGCGGCGGATCTGGGCGCTGTCCCGGTGGGGCAGCTGGCCGTGGGCAGAGGTTGAGATAACATAATTGATCTTCCCCTGATCCAACAACTCCAGAATATCGTTTTTGCCCTCGTGTATCTTGCCAACGGATGCTGTTTTGATGCCCCTCCGGTTAAGCAGTTCGGCTGTGCCGGTAGTAGCGTAAAGGTCAAATCCCATATTGGCAAAGCGGCGGGCGGTAGCTACCACTTCCGGTTTATCCCTGTCCTGAACGGTAATGAGCACGCCGCCGCTGCGGGAGAAGCGGTAGCCTGCGGAAAGCAGAGCCTTGTACATAGCTTCTTCCTGAGTGCGGCCTATGCCCAGCACCTCGCCGGTAGATTTCATTTCGGGGCCCAGGGTATTATCCACTCCCGCCAGCTTTTCGAAGGAGAATACCGGCGCTTTCACCGCTTTAAAGGGCGCTTCCCGGTAAATACCAACCCCATAGCCCATATTGGCTATGCGTTCACCCAGCATGGCCCGGGTGGCCAGCTCTACTATGGGCAGGCCGGTGACCTTGCTCATATAGGGCACGGTGCGGGAGGCACGGGGATTGGCTTCAATGATATAGACCTGATTATGATAAATTACGTATTGGATATTGATAAGCCCCTGGGTGCGCAGAGCCAGCGCCAGGGTGCGGCTGATCTCGCAGAGCTGGCGGATCAGGGGGCCGGAAAGATTCCAGGGAGGATATACGGCAATGGAGTCGCCGCTGTGGATGCCTGCCCGCTCCACATGTTCCATAATGCCTGGTATCAGCACATCTTCGCCATCGCAGATGGCATCCACTTCTACCTCCTGTCCCATCAGGTATTTATCTACCAGAATGGGATTATCGGTCAGCCCGCTGTCCAGAATGATATCCATATAGCGGCATACCGTTTCATCATCGAAAGCTATTATCATATTCTGGCCGCCCAGCACATAGGAGGGACGGATCAGTACTGGATAGCCCAGCTCATGGGCTGCCTGCAAGGCTGCTTCCCTGGTGAATACCGAGTGTCCCTTGGGCCGCTCGGCTCCCAACCGGTTAAGTATAGAGTCAAATCGTTCTCTGTCTTCGGCAGTATCTATGGAATCGGCAGAGGTGCCCAGAATACGCACTCCTGCCTTGGCCAGGGAACCGGTAAGCTTTATGGCTGTCTGGCCGCCAAAAGCCACCACTGTCCCGTAGGGTTCCTCCGTGGCGATGATATCCATAACATCTTCCGGATAAAGCGGCTCAAAATAAAGCCGGTCGGCAGTATCAAAGTCAGTGGAAACAGTCTCCGGGTTATTGTTTACCATGATCACTTCATAACCCAGCTTTTTCAGGGTGCGGACGCAGTGGACAGAGGCATAGTCAAATTCGATGCCCTGGCCGATGCGGATAGGCCCGGAGCCGAAAACGATTATCCGTTTTTTGCCGCTGTTGCGGCGGCGGATAAATTCGGCAGCTTCATTCTCGCTATCATAGGCTGCGTAAAAATAGGGGGTCTCGGCCTCATATTCCCCGGCGCAGGTATCAACCATTTTGTAGCTGGCAGGAATATGGTTAACGGGGGTCTGACCGCTCAGGCGGCTAATGGCCTTATCCGGGAAGCCCAGTTCTTTTGCTTGCCTGTACAGATCTTCGTCCAGCCTGCTGCGGCTGAGCCTGGATTCCATATCCGCCAGATTAGCCAGTTTGCCCAGGAACCATTTATCAATGGTAGTAATCTGATGTATTTTATCCAGGCATACGCCTCTTTTGATGGCTTCGTATACCTGGAAAATGCGGATATCCGTGCTTTCCGTCATGGCTGTCAGCAGTTCTTCATTGCTTAGGGCAGCCAGCTTGGGCATGGCCAGGGTATCAAGGGATATTTCCGCTCCCCGCACCGCCTTCATGACAGCCTGCTCAAAGGTGGGGGCTATGGCCATTACTTCGCCGGTTGCCTTCATCTGAGTGCCCAGCTTGCGGCTGGCGTAAACGAATTTATCAAAGGGCCATTTGGGCAGCTTGACCACTACATAGTCCAGGGCAGGCTCAAAGAATGCGCTGGTCTTGCCGGTAACTGCATTGGCTATTTCATCCAGCCGCAATCCCACGGCGATCTGGGCCGCTACCTTGGCTATGGGGTAGCCGGTAGCTTTGGAGGCCAGCGCGGAGGAACGTGATACCCGGGGATTTACCTCGATGACCGCATACTCAAAGCTGTCCGGGTTCAGGGCAAATTGAACATTGCAGCCGCCCTCCACCTTAAGCTCGTCTATAATAGACAAAGCGGCGGAACGCAGCATCTGAAATTCCGGATTGGCCAGCGTTACCGTAGGAGCGATCACTATGGAGTCGCCGGTATGTACGCCTACCGGGTCAAAATTTTCCATGGAGCAGACGGCGATGCAGTTGCCGGCTCCGTCACGCATTACCTCAAACTCTATCTCCTTCCACCCGGCAATGCAGCGCTCTACCAGTATCTGGCCTATAGGCGAGGCTTTGATGCCGCTTTTGGCTATCTCCTTAAGCTCCTCGCTGTCCTTGGCAATACCGCCGCCGCTGCCCCCTAAAGTAAAGGCGGGCCGTACTATCACCGGGTAGCCTATGGTCTGGGCAAAGCTGAGGGCAGCAGGTATATCCGTGACTACTTCCGAAGGAATGCAGGGCTGTCCCAGTTTTTCCATGGTCTGCTTAAAGAGCAGCCTGTCCTCGGCTTTATCAATTGTTTCCGGGTTGGCGCCCAGCAACTGGACGCCATGCTCTTTCAGAAAACCGGAACGTGCCAGCTTCATGGAAAGATTGAGGCCGTTTTGCCCGCCCATGGTAGATAGCAGACCGTCCGGTTTTTCCTTGACGATAATGCGCTGGAGCACTGTTTCGGTAAGAGGCTCGATATAAATGCGGTCAGCCATGGCCTGATCTGTCATGATGGTGGCAGGATTGGGATTTACCAGCACTACCTTTATCCCCAGATTTTTCAGGGCCCGGCAGGCCTGGGTGCCGGCATAGTCAAATTCCGCTGCCTGGCCGATAACGATGGGGCCGGAGCCGATCAGCAGTATTTTTTTCAGTTTACTGTTCAATGGCATGGTTTTGTCCTTTCTTGTCGCTATTTAACAGTGTCCAGAAAACGATCGAATAAGAACATGGTATCCAAAGGGCCGCCTTTGGCCTCGGGATGAAACTGTACGGAAAAAGCCGGGATATCCAGATAGTCTATACCTTCGCAGCTGCCGTCATTAAGATTATCGAAGCGCAGATAAGCATTATCCGGCAGGGAATCGCAGGCTACTTCATAGCCATGGTTTTGGCTGGTGATATATAGTCTGCCGCTTTGCCGGTCACGCACCGGCTGATTGCAGCCGCGGTGGCCGTAATGCAGCTTGCGGGTGCGGGCGCCCTGGGCCAGAGCCAGCAGCTGATGGCCCAGGCAGATGCCAAAGGTGGGAATATTTTCCCGGCACAGCAGCCGCAGCTCATTAATTATCGCTGTATATTCCGCAGGATCCCCCGGGCCGTTGCTCAGCAGCAGGCCATCCGGGTTTTGGGCGATAATATCATCGGCGCTGGAGCCGGCCGGCAGAACTGTTACCTTGCAGCCGCGGAAAATAAGCTGGTCGGCAATACCCTTTTTGTAGCCAAAATCCCAAAGCACGATGTTCTTTTCGCCTTCGGGATTAAGTGTTTGCGGTTTGCTGCAGGTGACCTGATAAACATCACTGCTAAGCTGTTTGGCAGTCAGTTGCTGGATAAAACCGGGCAGATCTGCAGGTATATCGCTCATAATAGCGGCGTTCATCACGCCGTATTCGCGGATAACTTTGGTAAGCTTACGGGTATCCTTGATCCGCAGCCCGATAACACCGTTATCTGCCAGGAAATCCGCCAGGGTTCCCTGGCAGCGGAAGTTTGAGGGAACTGCGCAGTCTTCCCGGACTATGTATCCGGAAAGCCGGGGCCTGGGACTTTCAAAATCTGCGGGTATCAACCCGTAATTGCCTATGAGCGGAAAGGTCTGCAAGACTATCTGCCCGTGATAGCTGGGATCGGTCAATGTTTCCAGATAGCCGCACATGCCTGTAGTAAATACCAGTTCAGCGCTGATCTCACCGCCGGCGCCGAAACGCTGGCCTTCATAGATCTCGCCGTTTTGCAGTATCAAATAGGCTTTGTTTTCCACGGTTAGCTCTCCTATGATTAAATATTCTCCATGATTAATATTTATACAGCAACGTTTTATTTTTATTATTATATCGCAATAAGCCGTCATGTCAAGGGGTTTTTTATAAATTGTTGCCTGAAATATGTTTTGATTAAGCTGGCATAAAATCGGCCGCTTTATTTTTTTTTATGCGCAGCGTTTGCTAAAAGAGTAATTGTTTGCGGCTAATTTTAATTTATACATTATTGCCGGCAATAATTTTCAGGATTAATATATAAAAGATTTCTATAAATATTTAAAACATATAGCATTTATCAATAATAGCTGTTATAATGGTTGAGGTAAAACAGCGGCTTTTTGCCCGGCAATTTGACACCTTCCACTGGTTGCTATATATTTTAGATAGCTTTTTAGCTTGTATTATTCTAATATATAATTATATAATGATCGGAGGAAGAAATATGATCAAAATAGATGCTCGCGGTAAAGCTTGCCCTACCCCTGTTATTATGACCAAGGCGCAGATAGACGCTGGCGCCGACTGCCTGGAAGTTACCGTGGATAATACCACCGCTATGGAAAACGTCAGCAAGCTGGGTAATTCCCAGGGCTTTGCGGTTGCTGCCGCCCAAAACGGCGCTGATTATGTAATTACCCTGACCAGAGACGGTTCCGCTCAGGCGGAAGCTGTGTCCCAGTGCAGCTGCGGTATAGGTGACTGGGCTGTATTTGCCGGAAGGGATATTATCGGCAGCGGCGAACGGGAACTGGGCGAATCCCTGGCCAAGATGTTCTTCTACACCCTGGCTGAATCTGCTGACCGCCCCAAATATATCCTGCTGATGAATAATGGCGTAAAGCTGGCCTGCGGTGATAACCCGACTATTGAGCATCTGCAGAAGCTGATAGCCGAAGGCAGCGAAGTGCTGGTCTGCGGTACCTGCCTTAATTATTACGGTATCAGCGATGATCTGAAAGCCGGCAGCGTCAGCAATATGTATGATATAGTTGGTAAGATGCAGGAAGTATCAAAGGTAATAACCATATAAGATAATACTAAAAGATTAAGGTGATAACATGACTAGATATGCAGTTGTTCTTTTCCCATCCACCCATGACGCAATACGCGGCGAGCGGGTACTGCGGCCCCTGTTCCCGGTGACTTTGATGCCCACTCCCCGGCGCTTTTCTGAAAGCTGCGGAATTTCTCTGCGTTTCGACGAAGAGCTGATACCTCAGATGCAGCAGGCCATAGCAGAAAATAATGTCCGCGGCAAAATATGCTGCCTGGGTGACGATGATGATATGGGCGAAGACGCTCCTT
>CAKQQU010000002.1 GCA_934271085.1 uncultured Bacillota bacterium
GAGCCGGGAGAGGTGAGCCGAGAGCAGGGCGAGCCGGGAGGAAGGGCGAGCCGGGATGGGCGAGCCGGGATGGGTGAGCCGGGAAGGGCGAGCCGGAGAGAGTGAGCCGGAGAAAGGCGAGCCGAGAGAAGGGCGAGCCGGGAGAAGTGAGCCGGGAGAGGTGAGCCGGGAAGGGTAAGCCGGGAGGGGCAAGCCGGGAGGAAGGGCGAGCCGGGAAGGGGGAGCCGAGGATGGGAGAGCCGGGAAGGGTGAGCCGGAAGAGGTAGCGAGAGGTGAGCCGGGAGAGGTGAGCCGGGAAGGGCAAGCCGGGAGAGGTGAGCCGGGAAGGGCGAGCCGGGAGGGGCGAGCCGGGAGAGGTGAGCCGGGAGAGTGAGCCGGGAAGGGCGAGCCGGGAAGGCCGAGCCGGGAAGGGTGAGCCGGAAGGGGTGAGCCGGGAGAGGTGAGCCGGGAGAGGTGAGCCGGAGAGAGTGAGCCGGGATGGGTGAGCCGGGAAGGGTGAGCCGGGAAGGGTGAGCCGGGAAGGGCGAGCAAATAAAGAGAAAGGATGGCGCCGAAAGGCGTTTTTTTATTGGCAAAATGGCTGGAAAACAAAGCGCGATAAACTTCATTCAAAAGAACCTTCATATTCAGAATAAAGGGGGCAAGCTGGTACCTCTGCGCTTTAATTGGGCGCAGCAGCGGCTTTACCGCGAGATAGAAAGGCAGCGGGCAGCAGGGAGGCCGGTGCGGATAATCATCCTTAAAGCCAGGCAGGTAGGTTTTTCCACAGCTGTGGCGGCGTTATTTTACGAACGCTCCGCCCGGTATCCCAACATAAATTCTATGATAGTAGCCCATAAGGCGGAAGCTTCACAGAATATTTTTGCCAAGACCAAACTTTTTTACGAGACCAGCCCCGCTGCAGCCCGTCCCATGAAAAAAGCCAGTAATTCCCGGGAGCTGATTTTTGAAAATCCCAGCAAGAACACGGCGGAAAAAGAGGCAAATCCCGGCCTGCGCAGCCGTATCCGCATTGAAACAGCAGGAGCCAGAGACGCGGGCCGCTCTGCTACCATTCATAATCTGCATCTTTCGGAACTGGCTTTTTGGCCCCATGCTGCAGAGACTATGCTTTCCCTGATGCAGGCTGTTCCTCATGATAAGAACAGCATGGTTATTATTGAAAGTACTGCGAGAGGGGTGGGTGGTGAATTCTATGAGCAATGGCAGCGGGCTGTGAGGGGGGAAAGCGAGTTTGTGCCGCTGTTTTTTCCCTGGTGGGAGCATGAGGAATATATGCTGCCAGACCAGGGGGAAGAAGAGGAATGGGATGATGAGGAATTGGCTCTGGCCGAGGAATACAAGCTCAGCCCCGAGCAACTGCGTTGGCGGCGCTGGTGTATATCAGCAAACTGCGGCGGTGATCCGGAACGGTTTTGTCAGGAGTATCCGGCCTGTGCCGACGAGGCATTCTGGGTAAGCGGACGGCCGGTTTTTGCCCCCAGGCCGCTGGCCGCCGCCTATGCCGCAGCAGAGCAGCCGGTTTTTTCCGGAGAGGTGGTGTGGAAACCGGGCAAGGAAGGGCAGCAGGTAGAGACAGAGGAGCGGCGGCAGGGAAATCTGCTCATATATCAGCAGCCGCGGCCGGGAGGGGATTACTGGATAGGGATAGATTCCAGTTCCGGGACAAGGGGAGGCGATTATTCGGCTATGGCGGTGGTAGACCGGGGACAGATGGAGCCGGTAGCCTATTGGCACGGGGCTATAGATCCGGATCTGCTGGGAGAAGTGGCAGTACGGCTGGCTATTTATTTTAACCGGGCCATGCTGGCTCCTGAGCTGAATAATCAAGGTATAGCGGTGATAAACGCGATACGCCGGCTGCATTATCCCCGCCTGTACCGGCGCCGCAGCGTTAACCGTACCGAGGAGCTGTTATCATGCGAATTTGGCTTTCACACCAACAGTCGTACCAAGCCGCTTATTATCAGCAATCTGGCCCGTTATATCAGGGAGAACGCCGGCAGGCTGCGGGACAGGGAGACCATTGGGGAATGTATCAGCTATATGTGGGACGACAAGGGGAGCACCAATGCGCGGGCGGGGTGTCATGACGACCGGGTGATGGCTTTGGCCATTGCCTTATGGACTGCGGGGGAAAACCGCCGCGAAGGCCCGGCATTTGTGGAGGCCAACTGGGCATCCTTATACGGAGCCAACAGCTCAACAGGGTATTAAGGTGCATTACAGCGGCCCAACAAAAGAAGAAAGGAGATAATATGGAGCAAGAAAGCAAAAAAGGGGCTGAACTGCTGGAAAGGATAGAGTGGGCAGAAAAATGGCGCGACAATAATTTCGCTGAACTATGGCAGGACTGCTATCGCCGTTATCGTTCCCAGCCATTGCCCCGCAGCAGCGGCAGCAATATATTTGTGCCCCATACTTTTATGCAGTGCGAGGTCATCAAGGCCAGGATAAGGGAGACACTTTTTGCTCAGAGGCCCTATATAGCGGCTCTGCCGGTGGAAGACGGGGACCGGGAGCACGCCGCCAATATGCAGCTTTTGCTGGACTGGCAGATGAACGAGCGCATGGATCTCAGCCGGCTGATAGGCGAGGAAATGGCCACATCATTGGTGGTTTACGGCAGTGCGGTAGCTTATACTGGCTGGCAGGTAAAAACGCGCCGCTGCACGGAAACTATCAGCGGCAGACAGCCTCTTTGTGACCGGCAGGGGCAGCCGCTGGCAGATAACAGCGGCACAGAGCTGCTGATGGACGGCGCTATAGCCAAGACAAGGGAAAAGATAGTTTATGATGATCCGCTGGTGGCCAATGTGCCGTTGACGGATTTTTTTGTTGACCCGGAGGCTACCTCTATTGAGGACGCCCGTTTTTGCGGACACCGGGAATTTCAGACCAGGGAGGCCCTGGAAGAACTGGCAGAAGTGGGTAAATACCATATAGAGTGGCAGGAATTGAATGGCAACGGCAGCAGCGGGGATGAAATGAGCCGGGACAGCAGCAATCCCAAGGCACGCTTTGAAATCCATCACTACTGGGAGGATGGGCGACATGCGGTCATATTAGAACGCAAACTGCTTATTTGCGATGAAGAAAACCCTTTCTGGCATGGGATGAAGCCTTATGACAAGTGCTGTTATATTTGTCTGCCAGGTGAATTTTACGGAGTGGGCATACCGGAGATACTGGCCGGACTGCAGGATGAACTTAATACGGCACGTAATCAGCGCATCGATTACAATTCCATGGCGCTGCGCCGTATGTGGAAGCTGCGCCGGGGATGCGGTCTGACCGCCCGTGATCTGGTATGGCGGCAAAACGGCGTTTTGCAGGTGGAGAATATGGATGATGTGATGGAGATAAACATTCAGGATATCCCGGCCACCGCTTTTGCCAACGAATCTTCCATCAAGCAGGATATGCAGGACGCTACCGGCTGCCATGATATACTGATGGGCATGTCCTATGTCAAGGAGACAGCTACCACCACCATGACCAGGGATAATAATGCCTCGCTGCGTTTTAAAGCTATTATATCCGGCATAGTCCGTGATCTGCTGGTACCTATTGCCCGCAAGTGCGCATCCCTGGATCAGCAATTCCTTTCGGAAATGCGGTTGCTGCGGCTATTGGGGGAGGATGCTCAGATAAGCCCTGACCAGCGCAGTATAGGCCCATATGATCTTACCGGGGAGATGGATATTATTTTTTGCGGCAGCGCAGTGGAACCTGCTGCCAGCAAGCAGCTTAATAAGGAGAAGACCCTGCAGGCTTATTCTCTGGCACTGGCTGATCCGGCTTATCAGCAGGATGACGCGGCCAGGCTGCGCCTATTCCGCCGGGTATTGGAGGTATTGGAGATAAAAGACGCTGATTCCCTTTTGCCCGGTGCTGCTTTGCCAGATGAAGACAAGATCAATGAGCAGGAACTGGTATCGGAGATAACAATATGACAGAAGAGCAGAAGCTGGCAATAACAGAGAGTTGGCTAAGTCTGCAGGACAATGCGTTCTGGCAGCTTTTTTGGCAGGAATTGCTGCGCAAAAAGGATTATCTTTTGAACCGCCTGGCAGAGGCTGATTCCTGGGAGGAAATATGCCGCATACAGGGCGGGCTTGCTGTATGCCGGCAGTTTATTATTTTGGCGGAAGATGCCGGGAAAGGAGCGAGATAATGAATTTCGGTCAAATGAGAGACGCTTTTTTATCGTATACCGGTGTGGTAGATCCCCTGGATAATGCGGAACTTGCTTTCTGGTTTAATGAAGCTCAGTTGGATCTGGCCTGGGAGCTGGCTCCGGTGGAAGCATATGAACTGGCCGGGGCCCGCGGTACTGTTTTTACACCGCCTGATGACTGGCTGGTAATAATTGGCGGCAGCAAACAGTACCGTGTCACTGGCGGCGGCGATATCGTTTTGGAAGAGGACGGGCCATGTGAGCTGTATTACCGGAAAATACCTGAAGATTTCAGCGGCCTGAACGATGAGCAGACTACAGTTCTTCATTTGGGGCTGCATTATCTGCTGCCTATTTTTGCTGCTGCCCGTTATTGGGAAAAAGAAGCTGAAGGCGACGGGGAAGAGCTGAACCAGGCATCGCGCTGGCTCAGTTATTATTATCAGGGCAAGAGTCTGGCGAAATCCAGATTGTTTGGCATTAATGAACCTATAGACGTCTGGCAGATAAGGAGGTGAGATAATGGGAATATTCCGGCATGACAATATAGACCTTTCCGATGAAGGTTTGGCAGCTGCCGCAGAGATAAACGAAGACGCCAAAGAGGAGTCTGCTGCCGGGAAGGGGCTTTTGGATGCTGAAACAGAAGAGCAGCAGAATACAGGTATGCCGGCAGCAGCCAGCCGGCAAGCTGATGCCAATGATAGGGAAAATGATGAAATGCCTATAAAATGGAGACAGGCTGCGGAAAAAATAGCGGCTGCCTGGCCCCAGGCTAAGGGACAGGGAAAAGAGCTGATAGCCCGGATGATAGAAATAAGCAGACGTTACGGCGATCCCCAACTGTGGCAGAGAGAACCGGAAGGATTATTGCGGGAAGCGGCTATAGAGCTTTTTGGTATGCCTTTGACCCGGGATAATAATTATGCGCTGGAAGCTGCGGAGGCCGCAAGAAAAGCAGCTATAAGCGATCTGGAGCGGCGGGAACAGAGCAAGCTGGGATTGGCCAAACGGAAGAGTAATATTGCGCCGCCACAAAAACCCAGCTATGAGCAGCAGATATGGAATGAGATAGCAGCTGCCAGAGACAGCAGTATTTTTTAATACTAAGGGCGGCCGGCGGCTTGAAGGACATGTTTTACATTAATGAAGTAGAGTAAAAAATAAGTAAAAATATCAGGAGGAAGACTATGACTAACATCAATGAAACCCGCAACACCAATAACATTAATCAGAATCGCAGAGTAGTGGATATGGCCAAGCAGATAGCGCTGCTGGACCCCAATGAAGGGCCGTTGCTGAGCTTTTTGAAGCTGGCAAAGAAAAATACCCGCTGTGTATATAATCCCAAATTTGAGTGGCTGGAAGATGATCTGCTGGAGACCTGGGGCACTGTCAGCGAAGGGGCAACCGCAACGGCTACTTCCATATCGGTAAACAACGGCGATCTTTTCCGGGTAGGGGATATCCTTATGGTACCATCAACCGGAGAATCCATGCTGATCACCGCTGTTTCCGGCAACTCGCTTACTGTCGGCCGCGGCTATGGTTCTACAGAAGCCGCAGTTATCAAAGCTAATGATGATGTTTTGAATCTGGGCCCCGCTATGGAAGAAAACAGCTGCGGCAGGGCTGTAAAATCCACAAATGAGATAAATGGTTATAATTACACCCAGATATTCCGTACACCCATAGCTCTTTCCGGTACGGAGAATGCCAGCGCTCTTTATGGCGGAAGAGACCGGGCTTATCAGCGGCGAAAAGCATCTTTGGAGCATAAGAGGGATATTGCCCGCGCTTTCTATTTCGGGCAGCGCAAAGAAGATCTGAGCGGTAATGCTCCCAGACGTACTATGGGAGGCCTGATAGAGTTTTTGGAGCGGGCCAATGCATCCCAGAGCTTCAGCAGCACCGATAATCCTTTGACCTACAAAAACTTTGACTCCTCGGTAGCTGCAGCCGCTTTCCGTTACGGCAGCAAGGAAAAACTGCTGATAGCCGGACCGTATCTGGCTTCTGCCATCAATAGCTGGAGCGAATCCCGTTTGGTCAGTGAGGTATCTGAAGAAGCCACCTTCGGTATTCGCGTTAAAAACCTGATAACTACATACGGCGATCTGAAAGTAATTTATGATCCTCTGCTGGACGGCCCGTATAAAGGATATGGCTTTATAGTAGACACTGAGAATATCCGCTACGCTTATCTGGAAGGCCGCGATACCAAGCTGCTTACGGATATACAAGCTAATGATGTTGATGGCGTAATGGATGAGTACCTGACTGAATGTTCCCTTGAGCTGCGTCTGCCCAAAACACATATGCTGATCAAGGGTTGTTATATTTCTTAAGGCGCGGCATGAGTTTTTCAGGGACGGCTTTTATTGCCGTCCCTGAAAAAAGTATATATGGAGGTGCTATGGGCAGGTTTTTACGTATATATCGCAATTTCAGCGGCGGCCTTTCGGAAGCTGCCAATGACAATATGGGGGACGACCAGCTGACTGAAGCCAGAAATATCGTTCCCGGAGACGGCTTTGGCATTGCCAAAGCCTGCGGCGTAGTACCCGCTTATCCCCGCATACCCGTTACCCAGGCAAACTCTAACAGGGTGGTGCGTCTTCTGGAATTTAAGCCTGTGGAAGGCGATGCCCAGCTGCTGGCTTTTGTCAGCGTACCTACTGTTTATGAAGATATTTATCGCTATCGTGCGGACAGTAACGACTGGCTGCGTATAGCTGAGAACGAACGGGCGGTCAAAGACTGGTTTATTTTCGGGGGCAAACTGTATTATCTGAACGGCAGCAGTCTTCGTTGTTATGACGGGACTGATTTCAGCGATGTGTCCATCAATCCCCAGGGAAGCACTGCTACTGCCGCGGAAAAGTCTGTTTGGAGCAAGGTGAAGAAAGCGATTGCCGTGGAGCAAAGAGGACATCGCTGGTTTTATGCTACTAAGGACAATGAGGTGATCTTCAGTGAGGTAGGCGATCCTGCTTCCATTGACCCCACCAGTATCATTAATGTAAATACCAAAAACGGTGACAGCATTACTGCCCTGCATGAATTCAACGACGGATTGCTGATATTTAAAAAGCACAGCATCCATTATTTGCAGGGATGGGATATGGCAGGCGGCAGTGATGTGCGGCTGCAGCAGTTGAATGTCAGCAGCGGAACTGTTTTTCCCCGTTCTGTCTGCACTGTGGATAACGGGGTTATCTATTTGGGTTCCAACGGACTTTATCGCCTGACAGTTCCTGACAGCAGTACCATTGTAGCGGCTAAAAACATTTCCGAGGGCCGCATCTCCAAAAGGCTTTATGCAAAGGGGCAGATCCTGGAGGCTGTGGCCGCGGTTTGGGAAAACACCTATTATCTGTCAGTACGTAAGCAGATCACCGATGAAAGCGGTCAGCTAACAGGGACGGCTGATTATGAATACCGTTATCTGGTGGCTAAAAACAGTTTTTTTGGCGAATTTACCATGCCCACTTTTTCTTATGCCATTGACTTGGGAGGGCAGAGCGCTTTATTTATAGGCAGTAATAACGGATATGTGCTGCGTTATGACAGGAACAGCTATCATTATACTGATACCGATACCGGAGAGGCATTGCCAATAGATGCCCGGGCCCGCAGTAAATGCTATGATGTGGCAGGCTCCATGGCTCAGGAAGTACGTCTTAACCGGGTAGAGATAGCTGCCCGTCAGTTTATGGAGGAAAGCTCGGATTTTTCCGTACAGTTGAAAGCTGATTACGGGGATTATTCCTGGGATGCTTCTTTGAAATGGGCGTCTGATACCGATGACGGACTGATTTACGGTGAAGGATTGTTGGGTATCGGGCTTTGGGGATGGCAGGATACTGTAACCAAGGAATTGCTGGTGCGGCGGCGCTGTACCAGACTGCAGTTTATTATCAGCGACGAAAGCGATCAGCCCCTGCTGATCTACGGACTGGCTCTGCTTTATAGGAAGAAGAGACTGAAAGGCAGCAGGAGAGGGGTGGTGATGAGCAATGAGTAAAGTAGTTCTGCCCTATTTGTTAAGGGAAGGACAGGTGGCATATGCTGCCAGAGTGATGGCAAACTTTAACGCGCTTTTGGACAGGATCAACAGCGTAACTTTGCCGGGAATGGCCGAGACTGATTTGGAAGACGCTGTGCAGCAGCTGAAATTATTGCTGGACAAGAACGCTGCTACCTTGCAGCAGACCCTGGCAGGATTCTTTTATGACGGCCAAAACCAGCAGTTGGTGATCTCCAGAAAAGACGGCGGCAAATTTACGGTAAATGTGGCTGATTTCTGTGAGAATTATCAGGGAGCGGACAGCAGTACCATCAGCGTTGACGTAGACGGGGACAGTAAGATAAGCGCTTCCATAAAGGAAGGGGCTGTAAACTATGGTATGCTGGACTCTGGGGTACAGGATATGATCAGCGGCAAGATCACCGCCAACAGCAGCGGTAATGCGGATCAGGTGCTTTTCAGCGACGGGGAAAGCTTTCAGAGCAAGCTGGACAGCGGCCAGCTGCGGGGATCTGACGCGGTGGTAGTACCCGCAGACAATATATACTATTTCCGCCTAGGCAGTGACGGGCATCTTTATATGGGTGTCCCGGATGACGCATAGGAGACATCTGCTTAAGAATAAAGTTAAACAAGGAGGAAATGCTGATGGCCAAAGAAATCGACCTGGGATATATAAGGGGAGAGGCAGGGCCCTCTGGTCCCGCAGGTCCTAAAGGAGATACGGGACCCGCAGGACCAATGCCCCATATAACCGTAGGTAAAACCACTACTCTTGCCGCCGGTCAACCCGCTGAGGTGAGCATCAGGGAAGGAAGCAGCGAAGCAGCGCCGATACTGGATTTTGCTATTCCTGCCGGAGGCAGCGGCAACGGCGATATGAGTTCATCTGTATATGACAGCAATAACAGACATCAGGATATTTTCGGCTATGTGGACGAACGTACCGGCCTGCGTGATGCTACTATTGTGGTGGCTGCCGCGGATTCCCAGGATAAAAGCAGAGCTGATTTTGTCTGTGAAGGCGAGAGCGATCAAGTGACGCTGACGGAAGCCATAAATTCCCTGCCAGCTCAGGGCGGGCAGATCCTGCTGCTGGAAGGCACCTATATTCTGGATAGTTACGGGCTAGCCAACACTAACAACCGCTATAGAATTGTAAATATTTCGGTAGACCATGTTACCTTAAGAGGACAGGGAAGCAACACTGTTTTGAAATTGGCGGACAATGTCAGCGAGACAGACTTTAGTTATGAGTTGGTGTGGGTAACAGGTAAAGAATGCGCTATTCAGTCTTTGGCGGTAGACGGCAATAAAACCAATAATGCTGTCGGCACGGTGGAAGGCATACGTTTGCAGCATAGTGCTGATAATTGTCTGGTATGTGATTGCCATGTTTATAACTGTAACGGCTTTGGGATGGTAAGTTTTGCTACAGGGGCTGTAATAAGCCGCAATCATATGACTGATTGCGTATCCGGCTGTCGGGTTGCTTCCGGCCAGACTATGGTGGTTGATAATTTTATCAAAGGCATGTCTGCCAATGGCATCACTGTAGAAGGCGGAACACAGCATATCATAAATAATAACAGCATACGCAACAGCGGCAGCAAAGGCATTGAATTTGACTCCTGCCGGCTCTGCCAATGCTGCAGCAATGTTTTGATAGATCAACCCATAGGTATATATGCATATCAGCTTAATGATTCAACTATTATCGCTAATATAATCAAAAGACAGGAGCTTTCAAACATTTATGCTGACAGTGAACATTCAATTTTCCTTGAGGAGTGCAGCACTAATATGGTTATACTTAACCATATCACAGGTAAAGCTTTGACAACCAACGGTTACTGTAATATTACAAAATATTTTGCTTCTTCGGAAACAGAATGGAATCTATTTACTTAGGAAAGCGGGGGGAGAATATGTCAGGATTATTGATGGACGGAAGCATGATCATATATTTGTTGGGACTGGCTGCTACCTGGGGCGCTTTAATGTGGCGGATCAGTGCTTTGGAAAAGAAGATGGACAAGCATAACTGTCTGATGGAAAGGATGGCTGTTGCGGAAAACAATATCAAGGCTGCCGAGCACAGACTGGATCATATTGAGGGGGCGGAATAGCTGAAAGGAGAAAAGCAGGATGCGGGAAGCATTTGTCAGATTGCTTAAGGTCAAATCGCTCATTACTTTAATGGTAACGGCTGCGCTGCTTTATGGGTTTATCAGAGGACAGATAAATTCTGAACAGTTTATGCAGATCGGGGTAATGGTTTTTACTTTTTATTTTGCCAAACAGCCTGGGGAATAGGAGATTTTTTATGGATCAGAGAAAAAAGATGCTGGAGACGGCGGCAGCCCAAGTGGGCTATAAAGAAGGCAGGAACAATGACAGCAAATTTGGGCTTTGGTACGGTATGAATAATCAGCCCTGGTGTATGATGTTTATCAGTTGGTGCGCGGAAAAGGCCGGCATTGGCCGGGATATCATTCCCAAAATGGCTTATGTACCGTATGCTGCTGATTTTTTCCGCAAAAGAGGGCTTTGGCATAATAAAGAAAATTATATGCCTGTACCGGGAGATCTTGTCTTTTACGGCGAGAATGACCACATCGGCATAGCGGAGAAGGTAGAAAAGGGCAGGTTGGAGACTATTGAGGGTAATACTTCCTGTAAAGGAAACAGCAGCAACGGTGACGGCGTATACCGCCGCAGCCGCTGGTTGACAGACAGCTGGATCAAGGGATTTGCCCACCCGGAATATAAGGAGGATAAAGTGAACATAATCAAGATCACCATAACTGATATAGACAGGGGAATAGATCTGGAAACCGATGGATTTTACTGTGACGGCACTAATTATATTCGCCTGCGTGATGTGGAGAAGCTGGCTCCGGTTGCCATAGGCTATGATGAAAAGCGCCGGATGCCTACGGTAAGGATAAATTATCCCCAGGCGGCAGAAGATCTCGGATAGAGGAAAGGAGGAATGCCGGTGCGGCAAAAATGATATGAGCCGCACCGGCTGTAAATATAATGGGAACATATAGAGTAAAGGCAGATGGCAACGCTCCGGCAGGGCTTTCGGTGGGGGATTTTGTGGTCACCGGAGGCGGAGTATATCTTATAACAGGTTTTAAAAGCAATGGCAGCTATAAAAGCCAGCTTATTGATTCATCCACCACCACTTACAATTATAAGGGCAGCTACGACACGCCGCCTTCGGATATGGGCGGCATTGTTTCAGAAAATGATCGCAGCGGCAGAGGCGGTTCCGATAATAAAGACAGCGGCTCAGAAGATAGCGGTATAAAGAACAGTATTACCTGGGATAATCTGTTGGATCAACTGCAAAACCAGTTGGATTCTGCAGGCGATGACAGTTATAAACCAGTAAGGATGCCTGATATAGATGCTATGAGCTTTGAAGAGGCAATGGCATTGGCAGAAGACGTATTGAAACCCCAGTATAGTAATGCTTATCGGGATATAGCCCAGCAGGCGGATCAGAAGCTGGAAAAAGCAGGGCTATATGATACAGTATACGGACAGGCTTTGGCGGCAGACGCGCAAAGGGATATTGCCGCTGATCTGAGCGCGGCTGTGGTAGGCCTGGCCCTGGAGTTGTCAGACGCAAGTCAGGAGCAGGCGCAGAAGGTACTGGAAATGGCTGTTAAGGAAAGACAGTTCGGAGCGAATTATGACGCTGATCAGAAGAAAACTGCCCTGAAATATCTGATGCAGCTTATTTCCTGATGATCTAGACGGCGGGGTCAGCCGGGGAAGCGAATGGCCTCGCCGGGGCAGCCCCTTATTTATATAAGCAGTTGTCGGTTATTGCAACATTTTTTACTACATGGTAAACTAAAAAGGCAAGACTTGCATAAGACGAGGGGTTTGACAGCATGAGAATACTCAGCATAAGCGCACAAAAACCCAATTCTACCGGCAGCGGGGTTTATCTGACCGAAACAGTACGGGGATTTGCTTCCTTAGGCCATAACCAGGCAGTGCTGGCGGGTATATATGAGCAGGATCAGGTGAGCCTTCCGGATGGAGTAGCTTTTTATCCGGTATATTTTGATACGCCGCAACTGCCCTTTCATATAGCGGGTATGTCTGATGAAATGCCTTATCCCAGCACTGTTTACAGCCGGATGACCCCTGAAATGACCGGGCAGTTCGCAGAATCTTTCAGCAAGGCCCTTATGACAGCAGTGGCGGAATTTAAACCGGATGTTCTGCTGTGCCATCATCTTTATCTGCTGACGGCAATTGTCCGAAAGCTTTTTCCTGATCTGTCTGTATGGGGCATATGCCACGGAACGGACCTGCGGCAAATGGCAAAAAATCCTTTGTGGAGAGATGAGATCAGGGAGCAGATATGTGGCTTGGACAAGGTATTCTGCCTGCATGAAGAACAAAGATCTCAGGCGATCGCTTGCTATAATCTGGATCCATGCCGGGTAACTGTTGTCGGCAACGGCTATAACGAGCAGATATTTTATGACCGGGGCCAGCGAATGCCTCATGCTGAGCGGCGGCTGGTATTTGCCGGCAAAATATCGGAGAAAAAAGGGGTGTTCAGCCTGCTGCGGGCTTTGTCTCTGCTGGGTTGGGATAAGGATCAGTTCTCCCTGCTTATGGCCGGGGGATGGAGCAACGAATCCCAGAAACAGTATGTGGACAAATTGATAGAAAAGAGCGGCTACAATGTTTCTCTTTCGGGGAATCTGCGGCAGGAACAGCTGGCCGAGGAATTTAACCGGGGCGATATTTTTGTGCTGCCCAGTTTCTATGACGGATTGCCATTGGTATTGGCAGAATCCATGGCCTGCGGTATGCAGGTGGTTTGCAGCGATCTGCCGGGTATCCGCCCCTGGATGGACGCTCATGTTCCTCATCATACTATACGTTTTGTAAAACCGCCGCGGATGCATGACGCGGATGTGCCGGATCCGGCTACCCTGCCTGGATTTGAGCAGGAGCTGGCTGAGGCTATACGGGAGGCGGCTGAGCATCCTTATCTGCAGCGGCCGGATCTCTCCTTAGTGAGCTGGCCGGGAGTATGCCGGCGGATATTGTCAGCAAGATAATAATTACCAGGCTGAGTACAAATTAGTGAGCTGAGTACAAAAGGAAAAGAGCCGCAGTAAGCGGCTCTTTTCCTTTTGGAGAATGAAGAAAATGAAATAGTTTTAATAATTCATTTAAGCGTTAAGCAGCAGTTCCATCTGCTCATCGGTAAGATCGGTATGATAGAACAGCTGATAGAATTCGCGGATGGTAGCATCCAGATCGAAATCGGCATAATCAGGATAAATGGTAGCGAAAGCCCAGTAGAGACCAATCAGGCGATTGGGTCCGGGGGGACGGTCTATCCAGCTGAAGGGAGCCTTGGGGCTGCCGTATACCTGGCCGTTCTTGACAGCGGTCACATTGGCAAAATCAGGATCGGCCATAAAAGATTCTACTGCCATATTGGCGGTGAAATCCTGTTTGGGCTCGCCGTTTAAGATAACTACCTGAGGATCCCAGGCCAGTATCTGCTCTTTGCTGATATCCATGCGGTTGCCGCTGCCTGCTTCCAGATCAGCAACATTGACAGCACCAACCATTTCCAGCACCTGGGAGCTGGTGGAACCGGCTGCCGCGGTGTTCAGGCTGTTCTCACCATTGCCGTAATAAACGGTAACTTTAGCATCCTCGGGAATAGCGGCAACTGCTTCATCCAGCCAGGCAAAAGTCTTATCAGCATAATCTGCCAGGGCATTGCCTGCTTCTTCATTGCCGATGATCTGACCGAAGAGACGGAATGCTGCGGCGCTGTCCTGCAGATCTCCGCTGAGCATAAATACGGGTATGCCCAACTGCTCCTGGAGAGCATCAGCGTCAGCAATGGCGTTTTCATCCAGTTTGCCGGCAGTAACTACCAGCTGGGGGCCATCGGCTATAATAGCCTCATAATTTACAGAATCGCCCATGCCATAGGCGGTGAGATTCTGATAGGACTCCAGAATAAAAGCCTTTTCCAGGTCATTAAGCTCATAGTTCCAGCCTAACAGCTTGTCAGGATCCAAACAATAGAGCATAATGGTGGATACCTGGCCGGAAGTATAAACCTTTTCAATATTGGCGGGGACAGCTACTTCCCGGCCGGCCATATCGGTAATGGTAGTAACCTGGGCAATATCATTATCGTTATTGCCTTCCGTACTGCCGCAGGCGGTCAGAAGTGTGGCTGCAAGGATCATGATGATAGTCATGATCAGCAAAAAGTGTTTGCGCATTGTTCTCCTCCATAAGCTAATATTTTATTCTGCACAGTTGCATATCTATAATAACTGTGCTAGAATTATATTCAATTTAACATAATTATTATTTTTAGTCAAGAATAATTATTGCTTGAAATAATTTCAGAGTTTTAATAAAATATTCTATGTAAATATTCAGGCAAAACTGGAGAAAAATGGAAAAAAACCGCGCTAACTTTTTTCATACTCACTGGAAAGCAGTATCTTTGGTATTAGCAGTTATTGTATTGGCTGCCAGCATTGTTTCTTTGGCAATAGGCTATTATACGCTTACTGCCAACGATGTTTTCTCATATATTTTTTCTTTGGGGAGCAGCGGTGATTATGCTGATATCACTCCTACCATCGTGGCCAATATACGCCTGCCCAGGGTGCTGGCAGCATTGCTTATAGGCAGCGCTTTGGCTGTTTCCGGTTGTGCTTATCAGGGAATGTTCCGCAACCCTCTGGTATCACCGGACATTCTGGGAGTCACCTCGGGAGCGGCAGTGGGCGCCTCCCTGGCCATAACTTTGGGATTATCCAATTTCTGGGTGCAGGTATGCGCTTTCGGTTCCGGTATACTGGTTGTACTGCTGACGGTTACCATATCCCGTCACAGCCGCCACAGCCAGACTTTATCTCTGGTGCTTACCGGTATGATGCTGGGCAGTCTTTGCTCAGCTATTACTACCGGCCTTAAATATATTGCTGATCCTACGGATGCGCTGCCTGCCATTACATTCTGGCTGATGGGCAGTCTGACCAAAGTAAAGATGGATGGTGTGCTATTGGCTCTGGCTCCCATGCTTATCGGTATGACAGTGATCTGGCTGCTGCGCTACCGTCTTAATCTGCTGGCTCTGGATGACGAGGAGGCAGCCAGCATGGGAGTTAATGTGAAAAGAGACCGGCTGCTGGTGATTTTTGCCGCGACCATGCTTTCCGCAGCTGCAGTATGTCTTGGCGGTATGATAGGCTGGGTGGGTCTGATGATGCCTCATATAGCCCGTTCGGTGGTAGGCGCTGATTATCGAAGGCTCCTGCCTGCTTCTGCCCTGTTCGGCGCATTGTTTTTGGTGCTTATTGACAATGTGGCCAGGTCATTAATGGTGATGGAGATACCCATTGGCGTGCTTACCGCCTTTTTGGGCGCACCTTTCTTTGTGCTGTTGATCCTGCGTAAGAAAAAATAGACCGTCCTTCAAGGAGAAAGATATGCTTCTGCAAGCTGAAAATATAAGCGGCGGCTATGGCCGCCGGATCATCTGCCATGATATCTGTTTTAGTGTGCGCGACGGCGAGATGCTTTGTGTGGCCGGACCAAACGGCAGCGGAAAATCTACTCTATTTAGGCTTTTGCTGCGCTTTAATCCTCTTTCCGGAGGCAGAGTAACTTTGGACGGAGAGGATATGGCGCAAATGACCCCATCTCAGTTGGCCGCTGCTTTGGCTTATATCCCCCAGACCCATAATCCGGTTTTTGCTTATAGTGTGCTGGAATTGGTATTAATGGGGCGGGCAGGCCATTTTTCCGCTTTTTCTGTTCCCAAGGCGGTGGATGAGGAAAGGGCTATGGATTGTCTGGAGCGCCTGCGGATAGCCCAATTTGCTCAGCGCAATTATATGGAGCTTTCCGGGGGGCAACGCCAGCTGGTGCTGATAGCCAGGGCTCTGGCTCAGGAGGCCCAGGTGCTGATAATGGATGAACCTGCTTCGGCCCTAGACTATGCCAACAGCCAGCTTATTCTGGAGGCAGTCAATGACTTGCGGATGCAGGGATATGCAGTAATAATGTCTACACACAGTATGGATACCCCGTTGGCCTGCGCTGACAGGATGCTGCTGTTGAAAGAGGGCCGGGTGCATTTTTACGGCACTCCTTTAGAGACTCTGACCCCGGATAATCTGGAGGCTGTTTACGGTCTGCCTATGGATGTTTTGCCTGTAGTGGACCGCAACGGCTGTATACGCCATGTTTGTCTGCCGGTGCAGAGGGAGGGACTGGCTTGACGGCAATATTCCGGTAATATATTATAATAGGTAATAATATTTATAATAATAACCCTAAGCCGGTTTACCGGCAGAAAGGCAGAATCATGGATAAAGAATTGCGGGAGAAGCTGATCTCTGCCGCCTGGCAGGCTCGGGAACAGGCTTATGTGCCGTATTCCGGTTTTGCGGTCGGTGCGGCGGCACTGGGCGGGGACGGCAGGATATACCGCGGCTGCAATATTGAGAATGCCAGTTATGGCCTGACCAACTGCGCTGAGCGTACTGCTGTTTTTAATATGGTATCTCAGGGCTGTCAGCATTTGACTGCCATAGCAGTCTGCGGCGGTGATGGCAAGCCGGTATGCTTTCCCTGCGGCGCTTGCCGTCAGGTGATAGCTGAGTTTGCCGTGAGCAAAGAAATACCGGTGCTGATCTGCGGTGCAGATGGGAGTTGGCTGGAGATGACAGCAGATGAACTGCTTCCTCATAGCTTTGAGCTGGCAGGCGAGTAAGTGCACAATGAAAATAAAAAGAGCAGGCTGCTATAAGTAGCCTGCTCTTTTTATTTAAGCTGTCGTTAAAAACGGCGGCCTTTGCGAAGCTTTTTATTTGCCGGTAAAGCTTTTAGCCATATCTAAAAAACGCTGATGCACTTTTGTATCCTGATCAAGCTCCGGATGGAAGGACATAGCCAGCTGATTGCCATAACTTACTGCTACGATATTGCCATCTACTCTGGCCAGAACCTCAACGCCATCGCTGACCTGTTCTATATAAGGAGCCCGGATAAAGGTCATGGGGATAATCCCACAGCCGCTGAATTCGGCTTCGGTATAAAAACTGCCAAGCTGGCGGCCGTAAGCATTGCGCCTTACCTGAACCGGCAGAGTAGCCAGCCAGCGACGCTCGTCATTGACCGAGCCTTCGGCCAGCAGGATCAGCCCGGCGCAGGTAGCCAGCACCGGCAGACCTTCTGCTATCCGTTTTTGCAGGGGCTCGAACATTCCCAGATCATGCAGCAGTTTTCCCTGCACCGTGCTTTCTCCACCGGGCAGAATCAGGCCGTCCAGCGGCTGCTCCATATCCCTAAGCTGCCGCAATTCTACCCATTCAGCGCCCAGGCGGCTGAGCATCTGCTCATGCTCGGCAAAGGCTCCCTGTACTGCCAGTACGCCGATTTTCATTTTATTTTCCCCTTTCCGCCATCAGCAGCTGTATCTCCTGCTCATTGATGCCTACCATGGCTTCTCCCAGATCCTCGGAAAGCTCGGCGATCAATTTGGCGTCAGTATAATTTGTTACAGCCTGTACGATGGCGGCAGCTCTTTTGGCCGGGTTGCCGGATTTGAAGATACCGGAGCCAACAAAAACGCCCTCCGCGCCTAACTGCATCATCAATGCTGCGTCTGCAGGAGTTGCTACGCCGCCTGCGGCAAAGTTCACTACCGGCAGCCTGCCATGCTCATGAACATAGGCCACCAGTTCATAGGGTACCTGCAGCTCTTTGGCTTCGTTGAACAGTTCATCCGGACGCATGGCGGTGATCTTGGCGATAGCTGCATTCATCATGCGCATATGCCGCACAGCCTGTACAACGTCGCCGGTGCCGGGCTCGCCCTTGGTGCGGATCATGGATGCGCCCTCATTAATGCGGCGCAGAGCTTCTCCCAGATCACGGGCGCCGCAGACAAAGGGTACTTTGAACTTGGTCTTATCAATATGATAGGTGTCGTCTGCCGGGGAAAGTACTTCGCTCTCATCGATGTAGTCGATCTCGATGGCTTCCAGTAACTGAGCCTCTACAAAATGGCCGATACGGCATTTAGCCATTACCGGGATGGAAACAGCCTGCTGGATTCCTTTGATCATCTTGGGATCGCTCATACGGGAGACGCCGCCGGCAGCCCGGATATCCGCAGGGATGCGTTCCAGAGCCATGACTGCGCAGGCGCCTGCTGCCTCAGCAATAGCAGCCTGCTCCGGCGTGGTTACATCCATAATAACGCCGCCCTTGAGCATCTGCGCCAGCTCTTTATTTAATTCGTATTGTTTATTATTATCCATAATGCTTACCTCACTTATCTTTTTATTTGCTTGACAGTGCTGATGAACCATATTATAATCATTTCTGACTATAAGGAAATATTCAAATCAAGCTTATTTAATATGGTCAGAGCGACCTGGAAAAGCGGTGATAAAAAGTTATGCTAACCTATTCTTTCAGTAATATAGGGTCAGAGCATTTGTACGAGCATTTGTATAAATGTCTGAAAAATGATATTTTAACAGGCGTTTTGCCAGCAGGCAGCAAGCTCCCTTCTAAACGTGGTTTTGCTGCAAATCTGGGTATAAGCCCCATAACTGTAGAGAATGCTTATGCCCAACTTTTGGTGGAAGGTTATATTTTTTCTCTTCCCAGAAAAGGCTTTTTTGTGTCAGAAAATATCGTTCCCTGCACCGTAACTGCCGAATCAGGCAACACTTCTGCTGAAAGCGGCTGCCAGCAGGAATGGTTTGCCGATTTTTGCAGCAATCAAACAGAGCCGGAACGCTTTCCCTTTTCCGTATGGACAAAATTACTGCGGGAGGTATGCGGGGACCGCAGCCGGCAGCTTATGACGAATTCTCCCGCCTCCGGTGTCTGGGAGCTGCGGCAGGCGATCGCCGGGTTTTTAAGGCAGTTCAGGGCTATGGATATTGCCCCGGAAAGGATAGTTGTAGGGGCAGGCACAGAGTATCTTTATGGCCTGCTTATACAGTTGCTGGGAAGAGATAAGGTTTACGGACTTGAGGATCCGGGATATCCCAAGCTGGGGCGTATCTATAACAGCTTTGGCGTGGAAAGGCGGTATATACCGCTTAATAACGGTGTGCCTGACCATTCTCTGATAAGCAGCGGCGTACAGGTCATGCATATTTCCCCGGCTCATCATTATCCTACCGGTTCGGTTATGCCGGTATCCGCCCGCTATGAATTGCTGGCCTGGGCTGCGGAGGAAGAAGGACGATATATAATCGAGGATGATTATGATTCGGAATTCCGTTTAAGCGGCCAGCCTATTCCCACCCTGCAAAGCATAGATGTTACCGGAAAGGTAATTTATTTAAATACTTTTGCCAAAAGCCTTAGCTCAACCCTGCGTATCAGCTATATGGTGCTGCCGCAGAAGCTGGCGGAACGCTTCCGGGACAGGCTTTCCTTTTACAGTTGTCCTGTTGGTAATTTTGAGCAGTACACATTAGCGCGTTTTATACGCGATGGATATTTTGAAAAACATATCAATCGGATGCGCAATCATTACCGCCGTAAAAGGGATATCCTTCTGCAGGCTTTTACCAACAGCGGCCTGCCTGCCGACTCTGTATTGCAGCAGGATGCGGGATTGCATTTCCTGCTGAGCCCGCCGGCAGGCAGAAGTGATGAAGAGCTGGCGGCTGCTGCGGCGGCCGAAGGGATAAAAGTGTCTTTCTTATCCCAGTATTATCATGATCCTGCTGCAGCTCCAGCTCCTCAGTTAGCGGTAATTAATTATTCCTCTATAGACGGCGAAAAAACAGAAGAAGCGGTGCACAGACTGCTGAAAGCCTTTGGTTGCAAGCCGTAAATTAGATATCAGGCATTTTAAAGACTTAAGCAGCTTGGTAAATTGCGCGTGAATACCGGATATTAAAGAAAAGCCCGCAGCTTCCCTTAATTTCAGGGAAACCGTGGGCTTTTTGTTTTTCGGTTGGAAAAGATGAAATTTTTATTTTGCTATTGGGCAATAAAATAAAAGGTCAGCCAGTTAACGCTGCCGTCCGCAGCCTGATAGCGGGTCTGGATCTGCTGGTCCGGCTTGGCGTCTATCATGCAGTTTTTCCAAAAGCTGTATTCGCTGTAACTGCGGCCCATTATGTCCAGAATGATATCCATATTGTTTTTGGGGTAATAGGTAATGCTTTCGGCAGTCTCGGTATAACAAGCATCGCCATAATATCTATTGTATGATGTCCTTTGAATATCCCCCTGTACTGAGGTATAAGTATCGGATGTTGTGTATGGTGCGGTAGCCGGAAACAGGTTTTGCTCCTCTGATGCTTCCTGGTTCAGGGGATCGTTGCTGCCAGCTTCCTGCAGCGAATAAGTGGTAAGCTGCAGGCTGATAATGCTGTCGTAATCAAGCTGCCAGGCTTCCTCTGTTATGCCAAGCTGCTCAAGCGCCGCCAGAGTGCCGCTGAATCTTTCGTATATAGGATACTCAAACTGCAAACATTCCTTTTTCTGCAATTCCTTATAAGTGCCTTCGGCGGGATATGCAAAGACGTCAAATACCAGATGGCCTATGGGCATTTCCTGGCTGATCACAGCAGAATCCATGGCAAGCAGTTCCCGGCAGTAGGTATTGAAAAGCTCGGTTACATCATAGTTCAGCAGATAATTGCCTGTCATAGTTTCATCGGAATCTGCTTTCGGGCTATAGCTGTAATAATTGCCTGTGGTGTAAAATTCCAGATAATCTAACCGTACCTGCGAGGGATCAAACCCTGCAAGATAGTATTTTTGCTGGCGATATACAGGGTCGTCATATATGGCACATAATTCATCCCGTATATCCGCTATGGCCAGGTCGGTATTATAAATGCGGGAAACCTGTTTGCCGCTGCTTAGAGTATAGCGGATAATCATATTCGTACTCTGGGGATAGATGGCGGCAATATAATTACCGTAGCGGTCATATTGGCCGTAGCTGTTTTGTGATTCTGCAGGGGCGCAGTCGCAATCCAGATATCCTTCCTGAACCAGGAATTTTTCGGCTATGCTTATGGCTGCTGCTATAGCTGCCGGATCTTCGCTGAAGCCTCTTTGCAGGCTTTGTTCTGCACCTAAATACTTTTGAAGCTGCTGGTTATCAGAGCTTTTCTCTCGGTAAGTATAATTGTATGAATAATCATTGATGTGAATAACAAAAGGCTCATAATCATTAAAGTTGTCGAAGCGTACTTCTACCGCAGTCACATCATCTTTGTCAGGCAGATAGCTGTTGAAACCGCCCACATCGCCTATGAGCAGCAGGCAGCATCCGGAGAAAGCCCCAAAGATAAAGGCCAATGGCAGTAATTTTTTGCCGATCGCCCGGAAATCAGCGTGAAAGATTATCTCAATAGTTTGGGCAATGATAAAGCTGCCCAGCAGCGCGCCGATAAAGAACCACGGCCAGCTGGTGTAGCCGTTGCTTACAGAATCCCCTATATCATGGAAGAAAAGGGCAAAAGCCGCAGCCGCCATAATGGTTATGGGGTACTTGAAAAAGGCGCGGCTTTTGGGAAATGCCAGGGCGTGTCCGGCAGCTTCGCTGGGACGGCGGCGGA
Source organism: uncultured Bacillota bacterium (assembly GCA_934271085.1). Classification (GTDB taxonomy): domain Bacteria; phylum Bacillota; class Dehalobacteriia; order UBA4068; family UBA4068; genus HGM13862. The sequence goes on from CAKQQU010000002.1 coordinate 21,854, forward strand.
AAAGCAGCACAGCTATCCAGGTTATCAGAGCGGTAAGGGCTATCATCAGAAGTATTTCCCACCAGGGTATGGGAGAGTTTACTACATAGCGGGCTATCGGCGAGCTGTGAGTCAGCAAGCCATCCCAATCAGTAAGCTGATCATACCAGGTAGGTTGGAATGCCCGGCGGAGATAGCGGTAAAGCAGGATAACTGCCGGCCCCACTGCCAGGAAAAATGCAGACATCAGTATTCCTATGCTGGTCTTTCCACAAAATACCGTAGCCAGGATCACAGTGGAGTATATAAGCAGGAAAAAAAGCAGATGTATCCCTGCGCCAACCAGGATCGTATTGGCGGAAAGAAAGGGGCCAAAGCCCATGACTGCAAGGATAATGATAGTAAGCAGCAGGTTAAAAAGATAGGGTATTGTTACCGAAAACAGGCCGCAGAGATAGTTTACGGCAAAAATATGGGTTTTGGTAAAGGGCAGGCTATTATAAAAATCAACCTGGCTGCCTTTATTCATATCCACAAAGTTCAGTATGCCTGCTGCAATGGCCAATATACTGAATATGCAGATCATGATGACATCTGATTGGCTGAAAAAGCCAGGCATATTACTTGTCAGTGATTCCAGGGTGACAACATCGGTGGCATAAATAAAGCTTTGATACTTAATTCCCGCCCGGATAGGCAGGGCAAAGAAAAAGGTAAGAAAGGCTATTGCCAGGAACCACAATCTTTTTTTGAGGGTAAAACGGATATCAAAGCCCAAGGTCCGGAAGATCATAGCCGACCACCTCCGTTTCTGTTATGAATACTTCTTCCAGGGTCAGGGGCAGTAATTCCATAAAAACAGGATTGGCGGAATTGATGCGGCGGGCGATCTCTTCTCTGTCACCCCTGATTATCATCGTCTGCAGCCTGCCGCGCTCTTTTTCGCTGATAATATCCATACCGGGAAAATTTTTCTGATGAAGCGGCTTGTCAAAAACCACCTGCAGCTTATGTACTGTCAGACGCATTTCTTCCAGGTCTTTGGAAAGCAGCAGACCTCCCTTGTGCAGAAGCCCCACATGGTCGCATATATCTTCCAGCTCCCGCAGATTATGGGAAGCTATCACCGGAGTAAGCCCCCGTCCGGCCATAGCGTCCGCCATAAGGCTTTTTACCGCCTGGCGCATCACCGGATCAAGGCCGTCAAAAGTTTCGTCACAAAGCAGATAGGTGGTATTGGCGCATATGCCTGCCAGCAGGGAAAGCTGTTTTTTCATCCCTTTGGAAAAGGTGTTGACCTTACGCTGGGCAGGCAGGGCAAAGGCTTTCAGCAGTTTGCTGAAACCCTCCTTGTCAAATGCGGGATAATGGGTGGAATAAAAAACGCCTTGCTCTGCCGGAGTTGTATTGGCAAAAAAATACTGGTTGTCGGCAATGTAAAATAACTGCTGTTTTGCTGCCGGGTTTTCGTAGATATTGCTGCCATCCAGGGTAAGGCTGCCGCTGTTTTGGCGCAGTATGCCGGCTATCATTCTCAGTAAGGTGGATTTACCTGCACCGTTAGTGCCCAGCAGCCCAAAAGCCGTGCCCTCGTGGATAGTCATATCCACATTATTGACTGCCATGATATCGCCAAAGCTTTTTGTTAAACCTGTGCTTTCGATCATTTCGCAGCCCCCTTTCCCGGCTTTTTATTCCAGGCTTTATCGCAAAGATCCATAAAATCTTCCTGTTCCATAACTATTTGATGTGCTTCTGCTGCGGCTTCTTCCAGCTTTTGGCTGAGAGTATCAATTATCTGCTGCCGCAAAGCGCAGCTGTTGCCGCAAAGAAAACTGCCTCTTCCGGGCAGAGAATAAATTATCCCCTTGGCTTCCAGCTCGCTGTAGGCTTTGGCGATAGTATTGGGATTTATGGAAAGTTCTACTGCCAGGGATCTTACTGATGGCAGTTGACCATCCGGCTGCAATACACCTCTGGCCGCCAGGTTTTCCACATTGTCAATGATCTGTCTGTATATGGGGGTTCGCGATCTGTAATCAATAGAGAACATGGCAGTATCCTTTCTGAAAATTAGGCGGCGATTATCCGGTTTCCATGCCGGGTTTGCCGTTAAAAATTTGTATGTTTCTATACTGACTGTATTAATAGAACTAATACAGTTAGTATAGAATGGCGCTGTTTATATGTCAAGAGCATAAAGCAAATATTTCAACAAATCCCGGTTTTTTTTGTATCAAAGGGGTAAAAATGAAAAATTTTCGATATATTATAATTAGAATATTTAATTTTTTTTAAATATTTTTTTATCTACATATTGTATTATTCTCGGAAAATTGCGAAAATTTTTAGCAAATAGGCATATTTTTGCGCCCTCCTGTCGAAAGAAATATCAATAAGACGATATGTTTAGCTGCAGTTTTAGCAGGAAAATAAAAATCACAGACGAAATATTATTCATCAATAAATATTAGAACATATAGATTGCGTCATCATATCTTTCTTGTGAAAGGATTGGATAAAATGTACGCTGATTTGCATAAACTGACTGCTGTGGAAGCTGAGCCCCTGTCGGATACTGTCTTGTTTCAGGAGGACGGTCTGCGCAATATAGGAGAACATGCTGCCGCTATCGTTCATGAACTGCGCTCTCCGCTGGTGGGCCTCCATGCGCAGCTTCAGATGCTCCGCCGTCGTTTGGCTGCCGACGATATCTGTCTGCAGCAACGTTTTGACATGATAACCGGCGAACTGAACCGGCTGAGCCGTCTTTGCGATCAGGTTATGAGTCTTGCCAACGGCAGGGAAGACGCGCCCCAGATGCTGGATCTTGCTGTTATTTGCAAGGAGACGGAAGACATTTTGCGGGCCATGGCTATTTCCCGCGGCTGTCAGCTAAAACTTGAGCTGGCGGAGCGTTTGCCCCGCATAATCGGTCAGGAGGAATTGCTGCGCCGTCTGCTCATAAATCTCGTAAGCAATGCCATTCAGGCTACCTCCTCTTTCCGTGAGGATGGTAAGATAACTATACGATTAGTGGGCAACAGCAAAGAGCTGCAGCTTTCTGTTCGGGATAATGGGCCGGGCATGGATGCTTTGACTATCAAACATATCTTTGATCCTTATTTTACCACCAGGGATAAGGGCTGTGGTATGGGACTTGCCATATGTACCGACATTGCCCATCGTCATAACGGCAATCTGCAGGTATTCAGCAGCCGCGGAAACGGCGCCACCTTTGTGCTGACTTTGCCTGTACAGCAAAGTTAGCGTATCGGATAAAGGTAATTTAGTTGTCAGCAGTCTGGGCAATAGGCCTGAGGTTTATCTAAAACAAATAAAGGCTTTGTATCCTGCGGCATTGTAAATAAAACGGATTTGGCTTATAATAATAAAGATATGGCTGCTTTGGCCATGCTTTATCGCTAACTCACTTAAGGAGAGTGGATTATGAGCCGAATCCGTTTTTTGTGCGCCCTTTGGGCAGCCCGTTTTACCCGTTTTGTTATCAGTATTGTGGCTCCCGGCAGGGGTACCAGTATGCCGGGCAGTATAGCTTTAAAGATCGATCCGGGTTTTATCGGCCATTTTCGGGATGTGGATCCCCACAAAGTGATCTTTATCACAGGCACCAACGGTAAATCGACTACAACTAATCTGTTGGCGGCCATTATGCGTCAGTCCGGCAAAAAGGCTGCAGTTAACCTGGAAGGAGCCAATTTGGCTGCGGGCGTTGCCGTTACCCTTTTGAGTCACGCTACTTTGGGCGGCCGTTTCCGTGAGGAATATATCATTATGGAAACGGATGAGCGCTTTTTGCCCATTATCAGCCGTCAGCTTCCTCCTGCCTGGCTTTGCGTTACCAATATCCAGAAGGATCAGGTTCAGCGCAACGGCGAACCTGATATAATCTACCGTAAAATAGCTTCTTCACTTCGTTCTGATACAGTACTTTTCCTTAATAACGAGGAGCCTATTTCTCATTCTTTTGCTTCCATGGTGGATAAGGCTGTGTATTACGGGGTGGCAGAAAACGCCAAAAGCTTTGTTAAACAGGGATTTTTTACTACTACAGTGCCTTGTCCTCATTGCGGGGCGCCTATACGTTTTCTGCGGTACAATATTGATAATATCGGCTCTTTTGCCTGTTCCCGCTGTGATTATGCCAGCGATAAAGCCCCCGCGTATTTTATTCACAGTGTGGATTATAAAAACCGCAGTTTTATGATGGGAAACCGCGTTTATCCCCTGCCTTATGACGCGCCCTATTTCCTTTACTGTTATGCGGCGGCTATTGCCATGGCCAGGGAAGCGGGTGTATCTGAGGATGACTGCGTTGCCGCTTTAAGTAAATTTGTCAATATCGGCGGCCGTCTGGAAAGCCTGCATTTCGGCACCAAGACTATTAATTATATCCGCATGAAACAGGAAAACCCCGAAACTCTCCAAAGCGCGCTGGACTATATCGCCACTGACAAAAAGAAAAAAATATTTATGCTGGGTCTGGATGAGCTTGTGGATTTCCATCCCCATTATACCAATACCTTTTATGCCTTTGACTGCGATTTTGATAAGCTTATCGATTCAAATGTCTGCCGCTATATCTGTTTTTCCGGCACTGTGGCTTATGATGCAGCCAACCGCCTGGTTTATGCAGGAGTGCCGAAAGATAAGATAAGCGTGCTGCCCACCAATGACGATAAGACCATTCTGGACGAGCTGGCAGCCTGTGACTGCGATAATGTTTATCTGATAACCTGGCTTCATAAATACGAGTCTTTGGAAAAATATATCAAAAATCACGGGGAGGCGAATAAATGATGTCTTCCATCAAAATACTCTGGCTTTATCCTTCTGTGCTTAATCTTCACGGCGACAGGGGCAATATTATGGCTCTGCAGCGTATCGGAGGTATGATGGGGCTGCCTGTGGAAATAGTGAGGGTAGAATCCCCCGGGGATGAATTGCCCCTGGATGATTGCTGTCTGATATATGCCGGCGCAGGCCAGGTGCGGGATATGGAAAATATTGCCAGGTCCCTCAGCAGCGACAGGGACAGGCTGGACAGTTGTATATCCCGGGGAGGGTATATCCTGGCTACAGGCAGCAGCGGCTGCCTGTTGGCCCATCATACCAGGCGGGCGGATGGCAGCGTTATCCCCGGCCTGGGGCTGCTGCCCATGATCTGTACTGAGCGGGAAACAGTTTACGGCGATGATATCTGGTTTGATACCGCCTCCGGCATAGAGATAATCGGCAATCAGATCCAGGTGGTAGATACCCAGTTGGAGCAGGGGGCCGAGGTTTTCGGCCATTTGCTTTACGGATACGGTAATAACGGCAAAGAGGATGAGGGCTGCCGCCGGGGCAATATTATATTCACCAATACTTTAGGTCCTTTGCTGGTGAAAAATCCCCGGTTTACCCAGGATCTGCTGGAAAGGCTGGCTGTTATGGCAGGCTGCGAAGGTTACCATATGCTGAATTCCGCAGACATGGATTATGAAGATAAGTCGGCAGAGCTTATCCGGGCTTTTATTAAAAAGAAAATGGCTTAAGGGCAAAAAGGTGCGAAAGAGAGGACAAAGATGTATCCCAGAATAGTTATTGAAAAGGATAAGGTTCTCAGCAATGCCATTGCGCTAAAGAATTTAGCTGCTTCCCGTCAGATAGAACTGACCCCGGTGGTCAAGGCACTGGCCGGTTATGCGCCGCTTATTCGGGATATGGCTGATTTGGGCTTCAAGCGCTTTGGCGACGCTACTTTGCCTCATTTTCGGGCTTACCAGGATGTTTCGGCAGAAAAATGGCTGTTGCGCAATCCTATGACCTGCGAGATCCCGGAGCTGGTGCGCCTTACCGACGGCAGCTTGGTATCGGAGGCCAGGGTATTGCTGGCCCTGGAAGAGGAAGCCAGGTCTATCCGCCGGGAATACCAGGTTTTGCTCATGGCTGAGCTGGGCGATCTTAGGGAAGGCTGCGAGGAGGCGGAACTGTTGGCTTTGGTAGAGCTGGCCGAGAGTTTGCCCCATATCCGCCTGATGGGCCTGGGAGCAAATTTAAGCTGCTTTGGCAATATTTTGCCCGGGCATGATAATATGGCCGAGCTGTCCCGGCTTTTTGATTTGGCCCAGGAGCGTGCCGGGCGGCCGCTGGAGCGGCTTTCCGGCGGCAATTCCAGCTCTTATCTCATGCTTGAACAGGGAACTTTGCCTGCTGCTGTAAATGACCTGCGCCTGGGGGAATCTGTTTTGCTGGGGCGCCTGCCTTGCTATGACCGCCCTATAGAAGGCCTGCAGCAACAGGCTTTTTGCATTGAGGCCAAGATCGTGGAGCTTAAGGAAAAGCCATCCATGCCCTGGGGTGAATGCGGAGCCACAGACAGCTTTGGCGGCAAGGTGGCTTTCGCCGATAGGGGCCGGCGTTTGCGGGCTCTGGCAGCCTTGGGAAAGCAGGAGATATATATCAACGGGCTGGTGCCTCTGGATAGCGGCGTGGAAATATTGGGAGGCTGCAGCGATTATCTGGTTCTGGATCTGACGGAGAGCCAACAAAAGTATCAGTTGGACGACGTACTTAGTTTTGCCTGCGATTATGCGGCTTTGGCTACCGGTATGAGCTCCGTATATCTTGATAAAGAATATCTGTAAAAGCCGGATGGCAGAAAAATTTAGCTGCCGGCTTGTTTTGGGGAAGTAAATATTGTATTATTAGTAATAGCTACTGATAATATCCGCTGCAAGGCCGCAGCTATGAATAAGCTCAAACAGGAGGAAGCAAGATGGAGATCACCAAAGATATAATCTATGTAGGGGTCAACGATCATCAGGTGGATCTGTTCGAGGGGCAGTATGCGGTGCCCGCGGGGATGTCCTACAATTCCTATGTTATAAATGATGAAAAGCTGGCAGTTATGGATACGGTGGATGCGCATTTTGCCCATGAGTGGCTGGATAATCTGGATGCAGCCTTTTCCGGCCGCCAGCCCGATTACCTGATAGTGCAGCATATGGAGCCGGATCATTCCGCCAATATCATGCGCTTTATCCAAAGCTACCCTCGGGCCGTTATCGTCAGCAATGCCAAGGCCTTTGCCATGATGGATAAATTTTTTGATACGGTTATTCCGGAAAGCCGGAAGCTGGTGGTGGATAACGGCGATACTCTGATGCTGGGCAGGCATCAGCTGCATTTTGTTTTTGCTCCCATGGTGCATTGGCCGGAGGTAATGGTCACTTATGACAGCACAGATAAGGTGCTGTTTTCTGCAGACGGCTTCGGCAAATTCGGCGCATTGGATGTGGAAGAACCCTGGGATGATGAATCCCGCCGTTATTATATCGGTATAGTTGGCAAATACGGCACCCAGGTACAGGCTTTGCTTAAAAAGGCCGCTGCTCTGGATATCAGTATTATCTGCCCCCTGCACGGCCCGGTGCTCAAAGAGGATCTGGGCCATTATCTGGATCTATATAATACCTGGTCCAGTTATGGAGTTGAAAGCGACGGCATCGTGATAGCCTATACTTCTGTTTACGGCCATACCAAAAAGGCTGTGGAGCTGCTGGCTGATAAACTGCGGCAAAAGGGCTGCCCCCAGGTGGTCATCTACGATCTGGCCCGCTGCGATATGTCACAGGCTGTGGCAGACGCCTTCCGCTATGGCAAGCTGGTGCTGGCCACCACTACTTATAATGCGGATATTTATCCTTTTATGCATCATTTCATCCACGGTCTTACCGAGCGCAATTTTCAGAACCGTACCATAGGTCTTATAGAAAACGGCAGTTGGGCTCCGCTGGCTGCCAAAGTTATGAAAGATATGCTCAGTGGCTCCAAAAATATCAACTGGCTGGACACCACGGTCAGGATAAAATCAGCCCTTTCCGATGAGAGCCGCAGCCAGGTGGAAGCTATGGCTGATGAGCTGTGCCGGGATTATATTGCCCGCTCCGGTGATATGGCAAATAAAAACGACCTGACTGCTTTGTTTAAGATCGGCTACGGGCTTTATGTGGTAACCTCCAATGACGGCAAAAAGGATAACGGTCTGATAGTCAATACCATCAGCCAGCTCACTGACAGCCCTAACAGGGTGGCTGTTACTATCAATAAGGCCAATTATTCCCATCATATCATCAGACAAACAGGCATCATGAATGTAAACTGTCTTTCTCAGGACGCGCCTTTTAAAGTGTTTGAAAATTTCGGATTCCAAAGCGGACGAAATACCGATAAGTTTGCCGGTTGGGAGGATCTTTGCCGCTCTGATAACGGGCTGATCTTTTTGCCGCATTATATCAATGCTTTCATGTCCCTTAAGGTTGAGCAGTATGTGGATCTGGATACCCACGGCATGTTCATCTGCAGCGTTACCGAGGCGCGGGTGATGAGCGACCGTCCCACCATTACTTATGATTATTATCAAAGTAATGTAAAACCCAAAGCAGATGTGGAGGGCAAAAAGGGCTTTGTCTGCCGTATATGCGGTTATGTTTATGAAGGCGATGAGCTGCCGGATGATTTTATTTGCCCTCTGTGCAAGCATGGGGCGGCGGATTTTGAGCCTATTGGTTGATTTAGACGAGATGTATTTGATTTATAAAAAAACCGTTTCCTTTGGGGAAACGGTTTTTTATCGTCCTTTATAGATACAAATGGGGATTTAGAATTTGATTACCTGGGGCGCGGCGGTAAAAGAAGAAAAGGTGGCGGTAGCGTCCTTAAGGTACCATACTTCGTTATTGCCGTCGCCGGGCTTGTACATGCTCTGCAGGCTGGGATAATCTGCCAGCAGCGCCTTCTGGGGCTCCAGCCGGTCATCCGGCACAGCCGTTGCCGCTATGCGCAGCCAGGTCTGGCCGTCAAAGGCGCACAGCTCCACTTTAGGATCAGCATGCATCTGCCGGGACACGTCTTTGGATTTGCCGGTCTGAATATAGAGCTTGCCCTCATAGAGCTTACATGTGCCAAAAGGCCGCACTCTGGCCTGATCCCCGTCTACGGTAGCCAGATAATAGGTATCGCATTTTTTCAGAAAATCGTTAATATCCTGAATGTTCATAGCCTGCCTCCTTTTAAGATTACTATCAACAACTTGTTATTTTAAGCATATCGCTTTAATCCCAAAATGCAAGGGACAATAGTAGCTATCCAGTCCCCTTTGTATCAGCGGGGAAGCTGCATTTTCAGGTGAGCCAGCGAAAGAGCCATATTCTCATACTGGATTATGGCGTCCGGAGGCACGTTAAGGCGGCAGGGGGCAAAGCACCAGACAGCCCGGATGCCGCTGGCATATATCATATCAAAGGCTTCCTGGGCAGCTTTTGCAGGCACAGTTATGATAGCCAGCCTGACCTGGTTTTTGCTGCAAAAGGATGGGAATTCCTCTACCGGCAGTATCGGTTTCCCGTTGGGGGAGGTCTGCATCTCCCTTGCTTTAGGATCAAAGGCTGCCAATATTTCCAATCCATATTCTTTAAAGCCGCCGTAATCCAGCAGAGCCCGGCCCAGTTTGCCGCCGCCTACGATCACGGTATTGCCGTTTTCGCTGCTGAGATAACTTTTCAGGCAGCGGATAAGCTCTGTTGTAAGATAGCCTATTTTAGGCTTGCCGGAACCGCAAAGCGCACCCATGTCTTTTCTGACCTGTACTTCTCCCAAACCCAGATTTCTGGCAATGGCAGCAGCGGAGATATAATTATCCTGAAGCGTCAGCGAACGCAAATAATTAAGATATGTTGGTATTCTGCTTAGGGTAGCCCGGGAAATTTTGTTTTCCAAAACAAACACCTCCTGCATTATAAGCCAGCGGCAGCAGGGCGTTGGCAGGTCGCCCTGCCGGGCATGGCGTTTTATATGTTTTTGGCGGTGTAATCTACATGCAGCAGTTCATGGGCCCTGTCGCCTATGATATCTTTGTATACTGATTTGATCAGGGGGTTCTCCTCGGAACGGCGGATACTCAATAACCTGTCTGATTCATAAATGCCCTTTACCCGCTGGTTCTGATCGTTGGTGGCGGCAAAAGGCTGTCCGCCGCCGCAAACGCAGCCGCCTGGGCAGGCCATTATTTCGATAAAATCGAATTTTTCTCCGGCCTTTACCCTTTGCAGCAGCTTTTCCGTATTATTCAGGCCGCTGGCTACAGCGATATGCAGCTTGCGGTCACCGTATTCCAGGTCAAATTCCTTGATACCCTCCATGCCCCGCTGGCCTGAGGTAGCAATTTTCAGCAGGGCGTTGCGGGATTTGTTGGCGACTACCCGGCGCAGCACAGCCTCGGTAACGCCGCCGGTAACGCCGAATATCAGACCTGCGCCGGAGACGGTGCCGAAGGGCATATCGATGGCTTCCGGTTCCAGATCGCTGAAAACGATGCTGGATTCTTCTATCATACGGATAAGCTCCTGAGTGGTGATGACCGCGTCCACATTAGGTTGGCCGTTATTCCTGAATTCATCCCTGGCAGCCTCAAATTTCTTGGCGGTGCAGGGCATAACCGCTACATGGAACATCCTGCGGGTGTCAGGCGCGGCATGGTCCTTAAGCAGGGCTGCCATCATTTGCATGGGAGAACGGCAGCTTGAGATGTTGGACAGCAGCTCCGGATGCTTTTTCTCGCAGTATTGCACCCAGCCGGGACAGCAGGATGTGATGAGAGGCAGATCCTGGCCGGAATCCAGCCTGGAGAGAAATTCGGCGGACTCCTCTATAACCGTCAGATCAGCCCCCAGCGAGGTATCATATATTTCATCAAAGCCCATACGGCGCAGGGCAGCCACGATCTTACCCATGGCGTTTTCACCGCTTTTCATGCCAAGTTCCCGTCCCAGCGCTACCCGGACTGCCGGAGCTATCTGCACGGTGGTGCGGATATTGGGGTCCTCTATAGCCTGCCAGACCTCTTTCATATTTTTGCGTACCACGATGGCGCCGGTGGGGCAGACTACGGAGCATTGTCCGCAGCCTACGCAGGGGGATTCGGCCAGGGGTTTGTTAAAGGCGGTGCTTATCCGCATTTTGGAGCCGCGGAAGGCAAAGTTGATAGCGCCTACATTCTGCACCTCATTGCACATACGTACACAGTCGCCGCAGAGAATGCATTTGCCCTCGTCCCGGGAAATGCACAGGGAAGAGGTGTCCTCGCCCTTGGTGGAATGGGCATTGTTGGGAAAACGCACACTGGAAATATTAAAGCGCATGGCCAGATCCTGCAATTTGCAGTTGCCGTTGTTCTCGCAGACTGTGCAGTCCCGGCAATGATTGGCCAGGATCAGCTCCAGGATATTTTTGCGGTAGCGGCGCAGGCGCTGGGTATTGGTCTTGATATTCATTCCCGCCTTGGGAGGGGTAGAGCAGGCTGCGTCCAGGCCGCCCCATTCGTTTTCCACCATGCACATGCGGCAGGCGCCATAAATGGAGAGCTCGGAATGATAGCAGAATGTGGGCAGATTGATACCCATTTTCCGCAGTACTTCCAGAATATTTTTTTCGCCTTCTATTTCCACGGGGATACCGTCAACTGTCATATACTGTTTTTCAGCCATTGTTTAACCCTCCTTGATGGCATGGAAAGCGCAGGCTCCCACGCAGCTTCCGCAGCGGATGCATTTATCCAGATCGATAACGAAAGGCTCCTTGATCTTGCCGCTGATAGCGTTCACCGGGCAGATGCGGGCGCATTTGCTGCAGCCCTTGCACAGCTCGGGTATTATCTCTATCCGCTTCAGCTTCTGGCAGGCCCCGGCAGGGCAGCGCTTATCGTAGATATGGGCCTCGTATTCATCCCGGAAATTGCGTATGGTGCTGACCACCGGCGAGGGAGCTGATTTGCCCAGACCGCACAGGGCAGTGGATGAAATGGTATCTGCCAGCTCCAGCAAAAGCTCAATATCGCCGTCTTTTCCCTGGCCTGCCACTATCCTCTCCAGTATTTCCAGCATCCTTTTGGTGCCTTCCCTGCAGGGTACGCATTTGCCGCAGGATTCATTTTGGGTAAAATTCATGAAAAAGCGGGCTACCTCCACCATGCAGGTGTGAGAATCCATTACTACCAGGCCGCCGGAGCCGATCATAGCCCCTACCTTGCTCAGAGTATCAAAATCCAGGGGCAGATCCAGATGCTCACCGGTGAGGCAGGCGCCGGAGGGGCCGCCTATCTGCACCGCCTTGAATTCGCCGTCTCCCCGCATACCGCCGCCGATATCAAAGATGATCTTCCGCAGGGTAGTACCCATAGGTACTTCGATCAGGCCGGTATTATTGATATTGCCGGTTAGGGCAAAGGCTTTGGTGCCCGGGCTTTTTTCTGTGCCAAAGCCCAGATACCAGTCGGCGCCATTATTGATAATAGAGGTGATATTGGCATAGGTTTCGACATTATTCAGTACGGTAGGCTTGTCAAACAATCCGTGCTCTACGGTTCTGGGTGGCTTTACTCTGGGAAAACCCCGCTTGCCCTCGATAGAGGCGGTCAGGGCGCTGCCCTCGCCGCAGACAAAAGCGCCTGCACCCCGGTTTATATGCAGCTTAAAGGAAAAATCAGTGCCAAGTATATGTTCTCCCAGCAGGCCCAGCTCCTCCGCCTGGGCAATAGCGTTGCGCAGCCGCTGTACCGCCAGGGGATACTCGGCGCGCACATAGATGTATCCCTCGCTGGCGCCGCAGGCAATGCCTGCTATTATCATGCCTTCCAGCATCCGGTGGGGGTCACCCTCCATGATGCTTCTGTCCATGAATGCGCCGGGGTCGCCTTCGTCGCCATTGCAGACTACATATTTCTGCGTCTCTTTCTGCCGCCGCACCTGAGCCCATTTACGGCCGGCGGGGAAGCCGCCGCCGCCACGACCCCGTAATGCGGATCTGGAAACTTCGTCGATGATCTCATCGCCGGTCATATCAAAGAGGGCTTTTTCAAGAGCCGTATAGCCGCCCACCGCCAGGTATTCGGTGATGGATTCGGCGTCGATGCGGCCGCAATGCTCCAATACCAGCCGGGTCTGCTGCTTGTAGAAGGGGATATCCTCCTGCTTTTTGTAGAGGCAGCCATCCTTGCAATAGCCCAGCCTTTCAATGTATTCTCCGCCTTTAACGGTCTTTTCCACTATTTCTTCGCAGTCGCTGACTTTGACTTTGGTATAGAGCCAACCCTGGGGATCGATGCGCAGCAGCGGGCCCATCTCGCAAAAGCCGTGGCAGCCGCTTTTTTTCATACCCACCGGGTTGCCATGGGGCTCAGCTTCCAGCGCTACAGCTACCGGGATATCCTGCTCCTCCATTAGCTCCCTTAGACGGTCGAAGACCTTAAGTGAACCGCCGGCTACGCAGCCGGTGCCTGCGCAGATGATGATCTTTTCGGTCTGGGCTTTATAGGCGGCTTTGGCCTTTTCTCTGGCTGCCATCAGTTCCTGTCTGCTTTTAAGCATTTTTCTCCGCCTCCTTCAGTTCCTGCAAAAGTTCAGAAGCCTTGTCCGGGGTCATGGCCGGATGTACTTCGTCATTTACCATAAGTACAGGCGCCAGCCCGCAGGCGCCCAGACAGGATACGGTCTCTACCGTAAAGAGCAGGTCGTCGGTGGTCTTCTTTTTGTCGGTAAGCTGCAGTTCGCCTCTGAGCCTTTCCAGAATGGGGATGGAGCGGCGGACATGGCAGGCGGTGCCGTCGCAGATCTTGATAACATATTTGCCTTTGGGCTCCAGAGAAAAATTTTCGTAAAAGGTAGCCACGCTGTAAATGCGGGCTTCGCTCATCTGCAATTTGCCCGCCAGATAGGGGAAAACTTCCCGTGGCAGATAATGATAGTGTTCCTGTATTTCCTGTAAGATAGCAATGATAGCCTGTTCCTGGGATTCATGGGCGGACAGTATCTTATCAACTACAGCAAAATCAAAGGGTTGGTTCATCAATATGGCTCCTCTCGTTTTGTTGGATTTTGACGGATATTGGGCCTTTTTTATATTGTAACAACCGGTAATTGATTTGGCAATTGCCTAAATTACATATGGGTAATATATATATCGATATATAAGATATATAATACGGCCCTGGCCGGTAAGCGGTATTTTTACGGTAACTGCGCTTAAAATATTTGGAGCCGGGAAAATACGATCATCAGCTCGTTTTCCCGGCTCCGGGAGCCTGTCAGATTTTTGATTTAAGTTTAGGGGGCTCCTTTGTCAATCAGCTTATACTTCAGCAATTTGCTTCGCATTGGCTTATATATTGACGGGTAAGTTTAATGCGTTTTCCATCGCCACGGGCAAGCTGTGAAAATCCTGCCTGCCAAAGCATTTTTCTGCAGGCGCTTACATCCAGGCCCCGGCCTTGGGATGTGTCGGCGGCAATATCCCTTGGATTTACTCCGGTTTCCGCGCAAATAGCGTTGGCTCCGCTGGCAAGGCTTATGGGATCCGCCTCATGTACAGGGATCCAGGGATAGGGATCTATAGCTATGCAGGCCAGAGCATTGACAGCCGCTATTTGGGCCAAGCGGGCATTGGTGATTTCGTCGGTAAAAATTGTGCCCGGTACGGGAGTGCGCTTCATCACTCCCGCAGTATCAAATTTGCCTTCTATTGTTTTAAAGATATGATCCACAAGTTCTTTGGGCGTATGCTCCGTCCCTATGGGTTCAAGGCAGTCCTGCAGCATCAGGCCCGCCCGACGGGCATTATCGATGGTTTCCTGTCTTTTTTTCGGATCGATAGTCGTATAAGTGCCTTCTCCGAGGCGTATTACATGGTAAACGCCGTCTGCTCCAGCCTCTTTCAGTTTTACGAAAGTTTCATAATCCGTATCGCCGATATTTGTATACAGCAATGTTTGTGGCGGTGAAACCTCCCTGGCTATTTTCAGGGCGCCGATATAATAATCAAGATCGTATTTATCCATTGTCATAAGCCACAGGCAATAGAGGTCGCCGTCCTTGGTAAAATCGTGAACTTTTTGCCTTATAGTTGCTTCGTCAAGGGTGATCTTTTGGGTAAAGCTGGTATGGGATTTCCCGAAAGAGCAAAATTTGCAGTCAGCCTCGCAGGGGTATAATTCAAGCCCGATCTGACCAAAGAGAACGCCGGTATTTTGTGTTTTATGTCTCACTATATCATTGGCAACGCCCCGTGTAAGCGTGGCCTCCGGCGTCGCTTCGCCAAAGCCAAGCAGGTATTCGCAGTCCCTGGCTGTGGGAGGCGTGCTGTCAAGTGCGCTTATCAGTATTTTTAATACCTTATCATCCATTTTGTTTACTTCCTTTTATAAATTTATTTGGCGCAGCACAGTTGGTTTGCGCTGCCGTTTTTTATATCATGGCCCGGGCTGCGCCTGCCCAGTTTGCCAAAACTGTAGATGAAACCAAGAAATTTAAGGGTAGTATGGAGCTTTTTATGGGCGACTGTTTCCAGAAGATGGCTGGCATATGTGCAGCCATCTGCATTTATGGAGTAATAATTCCATGAACCGACTTTCCGTTTTTTTACAATACCCGACTGGCAAAGAATTTTCATATGATGGGATAATGTCGGCTGGCTGATGTTTAAATCTTTCAGCAGTACACAGGCGCACAGCTCTCCCTGACAAAGTAATTGCAGTATGCGGAAACGGTTTTCATCAGTAAAGGCCCGGAAAACCCGCATATATTCGTTTTGCATTTTAGACCTCCTTTTTATAATAATAGCACTATAATAACAATAATATCGAAAAATATCAATATCTTTATCGCGTATTTCCCAATACGCAGCGAATATATTTTTTGTCAGAACGCTTTTACTTTTGCCTTAAGGCATTAAGTATGGCCAGAACAGCTACGCCCACATCGGCTATTACTGCCAGCCAGAGATTGGCTATACCGCAGACAGAGAGAATAAGCACTGCCAGCTTTACGCCTAAAGAGAATATAATGTTTTCCCTAACCAGCTTCATGGTTCGGCGGGATAAAAGGACGGCCTGCGGCAGGGAGCCGAGCCTATCTTCCATAAGCACTATATCAGCAGCCTCGATAGCCGCGTCTGATCCCAGGGCTCCCATGGCTATGCCTATATCTGCCCGCGCCAGTACCGGCGCATCATTAATGCCGTCTCCCACAAAGGCCAGTTTGCCCCCTCCGGGTTCTGCCAATATCTCTTCCAGTTTAGTGACTTTATCTCCCGGCAGAAGGGAAGCATAATAGCTGTCCAGCCCCAGTTCCTCGGCTACGGCGGCGGCTGCGCCGGGATTATCTCCGCTGAGCATGATCTGCTTTCTGATACCCAGGCTTCGCAGGGCAGCTATGGCCTGGGCCGCGCCCTCCTTTGTCTGATCGCTGAAAATTATGCACCCTGCGTAAGTATTGTTTATGGCCAGATAGGATATGGCGCCTGCTGCTTCAATTTCCGGGAAGTCTACGCCGTTTTCCGCCATAAGTCTGCTGTTGCCCACAATTATCTGTTTTTCTGCCAGCTGTGCCCTGAGGCCGCGTCCTGCCAGCTCCCTGATACCCTGTACCTGGGGCAGTTTTTGCCCTGCCACTGCTCTTTGCAGCGCTTTTGCCAGAGGATGATCGGAACAGCTTTCTACTGCGGCGGCTAATGGGAGGATTTCTTCCCGGCTGTATCCTTCCGCGGGCAGTACATCTTTTACCTGAGGTTTTCCTATGGTAAGAGTGCCTGTTTTATCATAAACCAGAGTGTCAAGATGAGAAAGCGCTTCCAGATAATTACTGCCCTTTATCAGGATACCATGCCTGCTGGCAGCTCCCAGGCCTGCGTAAAAGCTCAGCGGCACAGATATCACCAAGGCGCAGGGGCAGGAAACCACCAGGAAAACCAGGGCACGGTGCAGCCAACTGCTGAAAGGCTGCTGCAGGAGCAGGGGCGGCAAAACAGCCAGCAGCACTGCCAGCCCTACTACTACGGGAGTATATACCCGGGCGAATTTGCTGATAAAGGCCTCCGCATGGCTTTTGCGGCCGGCAGCGTTTTCTACAAGCTCCAGAATCCGGCTGGCTGTGGATTCTTTATAGGGCTTGCTTACTTCAGCTATCAGAGGAGATGTAAGATTGATACAGCCGCTCAGCAATTCCTGCCCTTCTTCCACAGGCTGGGGCAGGCTTTCGCCGGTCAGGGCGGAGCTGTCCAGCAGGGAGCTGCCCTGGCGTACCAGGCAGTCTAGCGGCACCCGCTGCCCGGGGCGTACCATGATAAGCTGGCCTACCTGCACCTCTTCGGGATCCACCTGCAGGGTGGTCTGCCCGTCAGCCTGCAGCAATTCCGCATGGTCTGGGCGGATATCGGTGAGAGCGGCAATGGCGCGGCGGGAATTATCTACCGCCCTATCTTCGAAAAGCTCGCCCACTTGATAGAAAAGCATGACCGCCGAGCCTTCCGGATATTCGCCGATGGCAAAGGCGCCCATAGCGGCTATGGTCATCAGCAGATTTTCGTCAAATATCCGGCCATGGATGATATTGCGTCCGGCCTGCAGAAACACCGGACCGCCGCAAACCAGCAGAGAAACTATGTACAGCGCCAGCTTCAGCCAGTCAGCATGTAGCAGCAGCGCCGCTATGAGCAGCCCTGCGCCGATAGCCAGCCGCAATATGGTAATGGTACGCTGGTGGCGCGCATCATTGTCTGCCCCTTTGTGATCATGGTCATTATGACAGCAGCAACTGCAACCGCAGTTGTTTTTGGAAAGCTGCTGCCCGGAAATTCGCTGTTCGGTTCCTGCCGCGGTTTTTTTTATGGATTCCGAATCATTCATGTGGCATACCTCTGTATTTATTAATAGTTGAACAATAATTCAACTGTTGAAATAATTATAATTGAGTATTTGTTCAAATGTCAATAGTTTTGTTAAAAAAATATCCGCTCCAAGGCGGAACAGTAAGAAATTATTTTGAAAAAACTTATATAATAAAAGAGCAGTGCTTCGGAAAAACAGGCGCATTTTGCTGCCAGCCCGTTAGGCTGACCCGCTGCCTTCCGGGATATCCGTTCAGCGGACGGCTATTCTGCCAGATGGCTGCGGGCCAAGGCGATAGTTTGGGCTACATGGTCGTCATCAAGGCTATAATATATATTTTTCCCCTCACGGCGGTATTTGACCAATCTGCCGCTGCGCAGTGTATTAAGCTGATGAGATACGGCGGAAATACTCATATTAAGCAGGGCGCATAAATCGCATACGCATAGTTCAGCCTTGGCCAGTGCCAGCAATATTTTCAGACGGGTAGGGTCGCTCAGCAGTTTAAACCATGCTGCCAGGGACTGGGCCTCCCGGTCGCTTTGATCTGACCTTGCTTTTTCCACCGCTTCGGCATGAACTACATTGTTTTCACATACAGGAGCGTTTTCCATAGCTTTTCTCCCACATATTTTGCTATAAAATATTATTATTAATTATATAACAAATTATTTTTTATTTCAAATGTTTGGGCTGGTATTTATATAGGCATAATTCTACTTATCGATAATAATTCTCAGCAATCATTGACAAGTGGGCCATTTCTGCTACAATATGGATATAGACGGCAGTGGCTATCGGGCTTTTACAACATATTCTGCACGTCGATGTAGATGTATAAAACATATGATAATTGGGGAGGTATTGTTATGGCTTGTGGAAATCGTTTTCATGTATGCGAAAAATGCGGTAATATGATCGGCGTTATCAAATGCAGCGGCCAGCCTATCAGCTGCTGCGGCCAACCTATGAAAGAGCTGGTTGCCAATACCACTGATGCTGCCAAAGAAAAGCATGTTCCGGTTGTCAGCAAAAAATGCGGCCGCATCACTGTGGAAGTTGGTTCTGTAGCTCATCCCATGGAAGATGCCCATTATATCGAATGGATCTATTTGCAGACAGAAAAGGGCGGTCAGCGCAAGTCCCTGAAGCCCGGCGAAGAACCCAAGGCTGTTTTTGCCATGTGCGCAGATGACAAGCCGGTAGCGGTTTACGCTTACTGCAATCTTCACGGTCTGTGGGTTGCCCAACTGTAAAACTGTGTAAGCGCCAGCTTAAATAATTCTTAATCGAATCCTAAACGAATGCAGAGGAATTTTTCCTCTGCATTTTGTTATAATTACCTTGGTTAATAAAAGCGTGCAAGCGCTGTTGCGGAGGTAATAATATATGACCATGCTTGAAGTGCGCTCTTTGCAGAAAGTATACACCACCCGTTTCGGCGGAGCTTCTGTGCAGGCGCTGAATAATGTGAGTTTCAGCGTAGATGCCGGGGAATTCCTGGTGATAATGGGCGAAAGCGGCAGTGGTAAGACTACATTACTTAATATTTTGGCAGCCCTGGATAAGCCCACCGCCGGGCAGGTATTGCTTGAGGGGCAGGATATGACCGCTATCCCCGATGGCAGCCTGGCTGCTTTCCGCCGGGATAACCTTGGCTTCATTTTTCAGGATTTCAATCTGCTGGATAATTTCAGCGTACGGGATAATATTTTGCTGCCGCTGGTGCTGGCGGGTAAAAACTATCAGCAGATGGAGCCAGCCTTGACTACCGTAGCGGCCAGACTGGGTATCAGCGAACTGCTGGATAAATTCCCCTATGAGATCAGCGGCGGGCAGAAACAGCGTACTGCCTGCGCCCGTGCTATCATCACCAATCCCCGGCTGGTGCTGGCAGACGAGCCTACCGGAGCTTTGGATTCCCGCTCGGCTGCTTCCCTGATGAGTCTGTTTGGGGAGATCAATCTGAGCGGCCAGACCATTATTATGGTCACACACAGTGTGGAGGCGGCCAGCCACGGCAGCCGGGTGCTGTTTATCCGGGACGGCAGCATTTATCATCAGCTTTATCGGGGGCACAGCGGCAAGGATGGCCTGTATCAGGATATTACTGCTACCCTGGCCCGGCTGGCGGCAGAACGGGAGGCAGCCTATGGACAAGCGTAAACGCAGTTTTTACCTGCGGCTGGCCGGCAGCAATATCCGCAAGAACAGCCGGTTTTATCTGCCCTATTTGCTTACCGGCGCCGCAGTTACCGCCATGTTTTATATCATGATGTTTCTCAGCCAGCACCCTTGCCTGGGGGAGATCTTCGGCGGCGATACCCTGCGCATTTTTCTGCGCTTCGGCATTATTATCATCGGTCTTTTCGCTACGGTGATCCTTTTTTATACCAATAGCTTCCTGATGAAACGTCGTCGTCGGGAACTGGGGCTTTTTTGCGTACTGGGCATGGAAAAGCGCCATCTGGCCCGTATCCAGTGGTGGGAGACCGTTATTTCCTATATTTTGACCCTGGCAGGCGGCTTGGTCTTAGGCGTGCTGTTTTCCGGAGCAGTTATGAAGCTGCTGGGCCGCATAGCCGGTTTTGACGCGCCCTTTTCTTTCAGTTTCGATATCGGCGGCGCTTTGCTTACCGCTATCGTTTTTGCCCTGATCTATTTGTTGATCCTCCTGGCCAATCTGCTGCGGGTAGGCCGGGCTAAGCCTATCGCGCTGCTGCACAGTGAACAGGTGGGTCAAAAGGAGCCCCGCACCCGCCATTTCTTGGCGGTGCTGGGTTTCCTGACCCTGGCCGGCGGCTATGCCATTGCTTTGCTGGTGGAATCTCCCATTCAGGCTGTGTTTCTTTTCTTCATAGCAGTGCTGCTGGTGATCATCGGCACCTATTGCCTGTTCACCGCCGGCAGCATCGCTATTCTAAAGACACTGCGCCGTAATAAGAAATACTATTACCATCCCCGTCATTTCACCAATGTTTCCGGCATGCTTTACCGGATGAAACAAAACGCTGTGGGATTGGCAAATATCTGCATTCTTTCCACTATGGTGTTGGTAACGGTTTCTACCACAGTCTCTTTATACGCGGGTATAGAGGGAACTTTGCAGAATATGACGCCTCATGAGATAATGGCCCAAATGAACAGGGAGGAGGGCGGCTCTTTGGAAGAGCTGCCGCAAAAGGCACAGTTGGCCGCTGATCTGGCTGCTGATGAAAATCTGCCTCTAAAGGCTTACGGCTATTATCAGACTCTGGAATTCAACTGCTACGAGGAGGACGGCAATTTTGTTCCCGCGGAAAGCCTTTATGATTATAAAGGCGTGACCATGTGCTTCGTAACTGCTGCGGATTACAACAAGGAAAGCGGAAGCCAACTGCAGCTGGCTTCCGGCGAAGTAGCTATCAGCGGCTGGAATGGCGGCAGCAGCGTCCAGATACTGGGACGCAGCTATCCGGTGGCCGGTGCGCTGGACAGCGCCCTGTCTATGGGCCGGGCCTATGCTGACAGCACTGCCCGGGTATATCTGGTAGCAGTAGCAGATACCTCTATGCTGGATCAGCTGGCAGCAGATGCAAGTGCAGCTTATGATATGTTTTCCGATATAGGCTCTTATATCTGGCTGGATACGGACGGCGCTTCCGCAGCGGAACAGGCTGCCTTTGCCCAAAAGCTGGATGAGGTTTTGTGTGACATTGATAACAACTCCTGGGCCTGGACTTACTGCCGGGCAGATCTGGCCGGCGATGCCTATGCCCTTTACGGAGGCTTCCTCTTCCTGGGCGTTTTCCTGGGGCTGCTTTTCCTGCTGGCAACTATTCTTATCATGTACTATAAGCAGATCACCGAGGGCTATGAGGATGCCAGACGCTTCCATATCATGCAGCAGGTGGGTATGAGCAAGGCCGAGGTAAAGGCTACTATCCGCAGCCAGGTGCTGACTGTGTTCTTCCTGCCCCTGCTGCTTGCCGCCATCCATGTGGCCTTTGCCTTCAGCATCATCACCAAGCTGCTGGCGGCACTTTATCTTACTGATGTAGGCCTGTTCGCTTTGGTGACAGTGATAACTTTTGCAGTCTTTGCCCTGGTATATATCATAGTTTACAGTTTGACTGCCCGCACCTATTACCGTATAGTAAGTCAATAGCCTCAATGTTTACAAATGCGCTGCTCTTGTGCTAAGATATTTTTTGTCATAAGCTGCAGGGGCAGCGCATATTTTTGTGGAAGGGAGGAGGCGGATGACTGAATATATGCCGCAGGATAAACCAGCTACATTTATTAAGAAAATATTCCAGGGTATACTTATCGGCTTTGGCTGCATTTTGCCTGGGGTCAGCGGCGGCGTTATTGCAGTCAGCTTTGGCCTTTACCGTTCCATTTTGGATGGCCTGGCCGGTCTGCGCCGGGCTTTCTTTCGTAATTTTCTCTGGCTGCTGCCTTTAGGTTTGGGCGGGGTGGCCGGGCTGCTGGCAGGTGCTTTTCTCCTTAATGAGCTGCTGGCCCTTTATACAGTGCCGCTGCTGGCTCTTTTTATCGGCCTGATTTTAGGGGGTGTACCGGCTTTTATCAGGGAGGCCAACAGCGAAGGATTCCGTCCCCGCTATCTGCTGGCTACCCTGCTGCTGGCGCTGCTTGTCTGCAGCCTGCTGCTGCTGGATAAAGACGGCGCGGCTTCCAGGCCTTTGGTAATGGCGGCTTCCTGCCAGCTTAATTATTTGCAATGCCTGCTGGCCGGGGCAGTTATAGCTATCGGTACCATTGTGCCTGGTATTTCCACCTCTTTTATTCTGATTTATCTGGGCTGGTACGCTCAGGTTTTGGCTGCTTTGAGCAAATTGCAGATATTGCCATGTCTGCTGATACTTGCAGGCGCCCTTATCTGCGGCTTGCTGCTGCTTAAGCTTATCCGTTGGCTTTTTGACCGTTATCACGGCTGGGCTTATTATGCGGTGTTTGGCTTTTTGCTGGGCTCGGTAGCTCTGGTATGTCCTCAGCTTGCCAGCGGCCGGCCTTTGCTGCTGGCGGTAATGATAGCTATAGGCTTGGCATCAGGTTATCTGCTTACTGCCAAAAAGAAAAACTGAAATATTGTTTGCGGTTTAATTTGTGTTATCAAGTAACATATCTGCTAAAAAGCTTTTTATGCAGAAGACGGTGTAACCCTGGATGGGCTGCACCGTCTTTTTTTGCTTCGCTGTATAATTCAAGCCGCGGGGTATTTGCGGGGTAATGAGTTCCCTGCCTGCCGCTGCGGGGATAAGGATTATCCCCAAATAAAATTTTCTTTTCCTGCGCCGAGCTCAAAATGGTATTTTACAATGCCAAGATCAATTTTCGTATATGGTCCCTTGCCTGCCTTCATGGTGATTTTGCCTTCAACATAAATGATCTTGAACTTTTGCTGATTCATGGCGGTAGGGGCCAGGAGGGCTGCTGCCGCTCCTGCTTGCAGCCATTGGGGATCATTGGCAGTTATATTGCTGACCTGTTGGATAGTCTTGCTTTTATGGGGCGTGCCCTGCGTTTTGCCGTAACCGAGGGAAATCACAACCGTCAGTTTTTCGCCCTTATCTACCTTAAATGCACCGGGAATCTTTTTGTAGCTCATAGCTACCCAGCAGGTATTAAGCCCAAGTTGCTGCGCTTTTAATACAAGGCGTTCTCCGTAATAGCCGCATTTTTCTTCAAGGCCTTCGCATTTTTTGCCAATAAGAGCTATATAATTAGTCACGCCGCTGAATTTGCCGTAGCGGGCCATAAAGCTGTCAAAAGCCTTCGGCTCATCTGTTACAAGCTGAATATGAAGTGAGCCTTCTTTATTACAAGTATCAATTTCAGCCTGCAATGCCTTTATAATATCTTCATCAATGGTTTTATTTGTGTACTGCCGAACGCTGTGCCGGCTTTTTATTGCTTCCAAAAGTTCCATTATGCATTGCCTCCTGTTTTATATGTTTTCTCCGTTTCGGTCAGGCAGAAGTTCCGTAATTTCCTTTGCATGGGTAAACATTAGCAAAAGATTATCCATTGCCCGGGTGTCGGCGTCAAAGTAATAATAGTTTTTGGTACCTTCCCGGCGCATTTTTATCAGTCCCGCCTCTTTCAGTATTTTCAGATGATGAGATACGGCGGGGCGTGAAAGATTTGTCCTTTCGGTAATCGCCCCTACGCGTACCCCGCCACACTGGCCCATCTGCATCATTTCCAAAATAAGATGCTGCCGGTTTTCATCGCCAAGGGCCAGCAACATTTTCTGACACTCTTTGAATTCATCTGCCAATATCTTGATTTTTTGCAAATTATCACAGCCTTCGGTTTGTTTGCTTAAACCATTATACCATAAGTTTTTCTAAATATTATATCGGTAAAGAAAACGTACTAATGAAAAGGCAGAACTATTATTTAATAAATGTGCGGTTTTGGTTTCTGAAGTAAAAAAGACAGCGAAAGACTCTTTGCGCTGTCTTTTGGGGAAAACCATTATAATGAGGTGCGGGGATAATAACTATGGATATCAGCATATTATAAATACATAAACATTGTTGGCCGGCCTGGATAACTTGGTATCCGTCATAAAATTTTGGGTTATATTTGGGTTATAAATATGGAATTATCTTATTTAAGATGATATAATTTATTATGTATAAATATTATATGCTGCTGTATTGTTTTTTTATGGCAGATATTTGCGATAATAAAAGCAGTTGCAAAAGCATATGGGCTGCTGATTTTCCAGTCATGTGGAGGATGATATGAATATCCAGCATTTAAAATATGTAATAGAAGTAGAGCGCACCGGTTCCATTACCCAGGCGGCGGATAATCTTTTTATGAATCAGCCCAATTTGAGCAAGGTCATCCGCGAGCTGGAAGATGAAATGGGTTTTACCATATTCAAAAGATCCAGCCGGGGCATTGAGCTGACCGCCAGGGGAGCTACCTTTCTGGATTATGCCAAGCAGATAGTTTCCCTTATGTCAGAGCTGGAATCCCTTAATAAACCTCATGATGCCGCTGCTCAGCGTTTTGCCATAGCAACGCCTATAGACGGCTGTATTGCCGAGGCTTTTATCCGTTTTTGCGCTTCGCTGGATCACAGCAAGGAGATGGAACTGAATTTTATCGAGGCCGGACTTATGGATACCATTGACTGCGTGCTGAGCGGCAGAACTTCCTTGGGCATAATCAGGTACAAGGAAATAAATGAACCCCAGATCCTCCGTCATATCGAAGAAAAAGATCTTAAATTCAGCCTGATCAATGATTTCGCCAGATGCCTGCTTTTTTCGTCCGACAGCCCTTTGGCGGCCAAGGAACAGCTTAGCGTGGATGATCTGGAAGATTATGTGGAAGTGGCGCAAACTGATGTTACCATTCCTCATATAAAGAAAGCGGGTTCCGGCAGCAAAGGGGTAAAGAAGCGCATCTGGGTCTACGACAGGGCCAGTCAGCTTTCTTTATTGGCCAGGGATAAAAATTCCTATATGTGGACCCATCCGCTGCCTGCTTATCTGCTGCGCCGTTATGATCTGGTTCAGAGTCCATGCTCTTCTTCGGGAAACCGCTATAAGGATATGGTCATCTGTGAAAAGAGGCATCGGGTGACAGATCTGGAACAGAGTTTCCTGGATCAGCTTGCCCATGTGCTTGAAAAGGCGCGAAAAGAATTCGCCCAGGGTTAATGTAGTTTATGTGCAGGTAACCCGCCAATTATTTTTTTAAAAATATAATTTTGTTATATTGGCATATCGATATTTATATATCGATATGCCAATTTTATATGACCGGGAAATATATAATATTGATATGAATTTTGATGGAAAGTGGGTATACTTGTATGCAGCGCAAAAGCATTTCCCGTCAGGCTTTGGAAAGACTGACTACATATCTTAATTATCTGCATGGTTTGCCCGATGATTCCAAGGAGACTATCTCGGCTACCAATATCGCGGATGCCCTGGGGATCAATCAGGTGGTTGTCCGCAAGGATCTGGCAGAGGTCAGCAGCGGCGGCCGGCCCAAAGTGGGCTATGTCAGGCATGATCTTATCCGTGATATAGAGCACAGTCTGGGATGGGACGATGTATGCAGCGCAGTACTGGTAGGTGTGGGAAACCTGGGCCGCGCCCTTCTTTCGTATAAGGGGTTTGACCAGTACGGGCTGGAAATTGTAGTTGCTTTTGACAGCAGCCGGGCGTTGCAGGGGCACACTTTCGGCCGTACCAAAGTACTTTCTCCGGCCAGGATGGCTGATTTGTGCCGCAGGATGCGGCTGCATATCGGTATCATCACAGTCCCGGCAGAAGAGGCACAGGCTGTTTGCGATACTCTGGTCGATTGCGGTATCCGGGCCATCTGGAACTTTGCGCCTACTCATTTATGTGTTCCGGATCATGTTATAGTTAAGAACGAGAATATGGCCGCTTCCCTTTGCGAGCTCAGCCATGGGCTGGCAGCTCAGGATAATACAGATTAGCGGCAATTTTATTGTGGTTTTAATGTTTTATTATTTATAGATATAAGCAATACAGAAGTTATTCGATGTAAAAATCAGGAGGGAAAAAAATTGGCAACAGAAATGCTCCACAAGTTTGACAGTGTCTGCCAGATACTGGATAAGTACGACAAAGATTCCAGAAAACTGATCCCGATACTCCAGGAAGTGCAGGAAGAGTATGGGTACCTGCCGGAAGAAGTTATGAATTACGTAGCTTCCGCTTTGGGCATCACCACAGCCAAGATCCATGGCGTAGCTACTTTTTATGCTCATTTTACCCTGCAGCATAAAGGTAAACATATAATCAAAATCTGCGACGGAACCGCCTGCCATGTTAAGAAATCCACCGATATTCTGGAGCGCATCCAGAATGAGCTGGGGCTGAGCAAGGATAAGGATATTACCGACGACAGATTGTTCAGTCTGGAAACTGTGGCTTGCCTGGGCGCCTGCGGCCTGGCTCCTGCTGTGGTTATCGACGATAAAGTCCACGGTCTGATGACCCCCGATTCTACTATGGAAATAATCAATGCCATAAAGGAGGCCGAGCTGAATGACTAATTTTGATCTGGAAGCCCACAGAAAACAATTCAGAGAAGTAATGGAACAATACAAAGCCCGTGTGGTCGTCTGCGGCGGCACCGGTTGTATGGCCAACGGCTCCGGCGAGATCATCGAGGAGTTTCATCGCGTAATGAAGGAAAAGGGCTTAAGCTATGCCGTAGCCGAAGCCAAAGAAAAAGCAGATTGCTATATGGCCAAATCCGGTTGCCAGGGATTTTGCCAGATGGGCCCGCTGGTCACCATCTATCCTCAAGAAATGCTTTACGTTAAAGTTCGTCCCGAGGATGTAGCCGAGATCGTTGAGACCACCCTTATCGGCGGCAAACCTGTTGAGCGCCTGCTTTACCGTGATCACGAGGGCGCTGATTCGGTAGTAAAGATCCATGACATCCCTTTCTATGCCAAGCAGCAGCGCACCACCCTGCGTCTGTGCGGCATGATCGATGCCGAAGATATCGAGGAATACATCGGCAACGGCGGTTATAAGGCTGCCAAAAAAGCCGTTCTTTCCATGACCGACGAGGAGATCTGCCAGGATATGCTGAAATCCGGCCTGCGCGGCCGTGGCGGCGGCGGTTTCCCCACCGGCCGTAAATGGGAATTTGCCCGGGTGCAGAACAGCGATATCAAATATGTTGTCTGCAACGGCGACGAGGGCGACCCCGGCGCATTCATGGATCGCTGCGTTATGGAAGGTACTCCCCATGCCGTTATCGAGGGCATGATCATTGCCGCCAAGGCCATCAGCGCCACTGACGGTTACATCTATGTGCGTACCGAGTATCCTCTGGCTGTTGAGCGTCTGCGCATCGCCATTGACCATGCCAGAAAAGCCGGCTTCCTGGGGGATAATGTTTTCGGTTCTGATATGCATTTTGATATCAATATCATGGAAGGCGCCGGCGCTTTCGTCTGCGGCGAAGAGACCGCTCTGCTCCATTCCATAGAAGGCAAGCGCGGCATGCCCAGCCCCAAGCCTCCGTTCCCCGCTATCAAAGGTCTGTTCGGCAAACCTACCATCATTAATAATGTTGAGACCCTGGCTACCGTACCGGTAATCCTTAATATGGGCGCTGAAAAATATGCCTCTATGGGTACTGAAAAAGCCAACGGCACCAAGACCTTCGCCCTTACCGGCAATGTTGCTCATACCGGCCTGATCGAAGTTCCTTTCGGCGCTACCCTGCGGGATATTGTTCTGGATATCGGCGGCGGCGTTATTGATGATTTCGGCAATAATGTTGGCACTGATTTCAAAGCCGTGCAGATGGGCGGCCCCTCCGGCGGCTGCCTGACTCAGGAGCATCTGGATCTGCCCCTGGATTATGATAATCTGCTTTCCGTAGGCGCTATGGTGGGTTCCGGCGGTATGGTCGTTATCAACCAGCAGGCCTGCATAGTGCAGATAGCCCGTTTCTTCATGCAGTTCACCCAAAACGAATCCTGCGGTAAATGCGTTGTCTGCCGCGAAGGCACCCGGCAGATGCTGGCATTGCTGGATGATATAATCGAAGGCCGCGCTACAATGGAAACTCTTGATATTCTGGAAGAGCTGGCTAAAGCCGTTAAAGTGGGCGCTCTCTGCGGTCTGGGCAAAACTGCCCCCAACCCCGTACTCTCCACTTTGAAATATTTCCGTGAAGAATACGAAGATCATATTCTCCGCGGCAAATGCCCCGCCGGCCGCTGCAAAGCTTACAGTAAGTACAGGATCAATGCTGAAAAATGCAAGAGCTGCGGTCTTTGCGCCAGAAAATGCCCTGTCAACGCCATCAGCGGCGCTAAAGGCGTTCCTTATGAAATTGATGCCGAAACCTGCATCAAGTGCGGCGCCTGCCAGGCTGCCTGCAAGTTCGGCGCAGTTCATCTGGGCTAAAATCGAAAGGAGAGAGCCATGACTAAATTTATTACTGTTGATAATATCAAGGTTCCCGTGGAAGGCGAGAGAAACCTTTTGGAAGTTATCCGCAAGGCCAATGTGGATCTGCCTACTTTCTGCTATCATTCCGAGCTGAGCATTTACGGTTCCTGCCGTATGTGCCTGGTGGAGATCGAAGGCCGCGGTATACAGCCGGCCTGCTCCACTCCTCCCGATGATGGTCTGGTAGTGCATACCAATACCAAGCAGATCCGCGATCTGCGTAAGATCGTGGTAGAGCTGACTTTGGCCGATCACGAAGAAAACTGCACCACCTGCCCTAAGAGCTGGGATTGCCGCCTGCGCAAGGTAGCTTCCTCCCTGGGCATCGAGAAAAACCGCTTCCGTAAAGTCAATGAGATCAAACCTGTTGACTATTCCTCTCCCGCTGTAGTCCGTAATCCCAATAAATGCATCCTTTGCGGCGGCTGCACCCGTATCTGCGAAGAAGTTCAGGGAGTTGGTATCCTGGAATTCGCCAACCGCGGAACCAAATCAAACGTTATTGCCGGTTTTGATAAACCCATGGGCGAAGTTGAGTGCGTAAACTGCGGCCAGTGCATCAAAGCCTGCCCCGTAGGCGCCCTTTCTCCCAAATATCAGATCAATGAGGTATGGGACGCAGTACTTGATAAATCCAAGACTGTGGTAGTGCAGATAGCTCCGGCCGTCCGGGTAGCCATAGGCGAATATTTTGACTATGCCCCCGGTGAGACCACTACCGGTCAAATGGTCACCGCTTTGCGGATGATGGGCTTTGATAAGGTATATGATACCTCCTTCGGCGCTGACCTTACTGTTGTGGAAGAAGGCAAAGAGTTCCTTAAACGCTATAAGGAAGGCCGCAATCTGCCTCAGTTTACTTCCTGCTGCCCCGCCTGGGTCAAATTCGCAGAACAATATTATCCTGATATGCTGGACAATCTTTCCACCTGCAAATCTCCCCAGCAGATGTTCGGCTCTATCTGCAAAGATCAGCTCACTAAGATCCTGGGCATCGATCGCAAAGATCTGGTAGTAGTTTCCATCATGCCCTGCACCGCGAAAAAATTCGAGGCCCAGCGTCCGGAATTTTCCGTGGACGGCAATCCTGATGTTGACTATGTTATCACCACTAATGAGCTGGGCAAGATGATAAAAGGCCAGGGTATAGATTTCCGTCACCTTGAACCTTCTTCCTTTGACGTACCCTTTGGTTTCAAGACCGGCGCAGGCGTTATTTTCGGCACCAGCGGCGGCGTCAGCGAGGCTGTTCTGCGCTATGCAGCTTCTGTACTGGGAGCCAACGCCAATCCGGAAGTCACCCATGTTAAAGGCGGAGACGGCATCAATATCACCGAGACCGAGCTGGGCGATATCAAGCTTCGTCTGGCAACCGTAAGCGGTCTGGCCAGCGCCCGCAAAGTGCTGGAAATGGTCAAGAACGGCGAAGAGCATTTTGATCTGATCGAAGTTATGGCCTGCTGCGGCGGCTGCATCAACGGCGGCGGTCAGCCTGCCAGCTATATCAATGACCGGGTCAAGGCTGAACGTACTGCCGGTCTGTATAAAAACGGCAAGCAGCAGTTGCTCAGCTCTTCCGAGCAGAATCCTTATGTAAATAAGCTTTACAGCGAAGATCTCAGCGATGAGCATAAGGCCCATGAATTGTTCCATACCGGTTATGGCAGCCGTCGCCGTATGAAAGCTGATTCTCTTGTCCTTAATGAGGCCGAGAACAAGAAGGTGGAGATCAGCATCTGCTTTGGCACAAGCTGCCTGGTCCACGGCGCCGAGGCCCTTTACGACCGCATCTGCAAATATCTGGAAGGTAACGACATCGCGGCAAAGACCGAGGTAAAAGCTCACTTCTGCACCGAGCGCTGCACCCGCGGCCCTGTGGTCATCGTCAATGGTGAAGTTATCGAACATGCTACCTATGAATTGGTAACTGCTGCTATAGAGAAGGCTCTTGCTTAGTTATCGATCTATCTGTTATACTGAGGGCGAAGACAGTTATTGTCTTCGCCCTTTTCTTTTTGTATATTATTTGTTCCCAAAATAGCGCTTGATTCGGGGGAGCTGTTTATGACCAATATCATTGAATCAATTTCTACCAACTGTCAGGATTGTTACAGATGCGTCCGCGCCTGTCCGGTAAAGGCCATCCGTATTTCCCATGCTCAGGCTAAAATAGTAGACAGTTTGTGCGTTCATTGCGGTGTTTGCGTCAGAGAATGTCCCAAAAAGGCCAAGATCACAATATCCCAGCTGGCTGAAGTAAGAGAGCTGCTCCATAGCGGCGCTATGGTAGCGGCTTCGGTAGATCCTGCTTTTGCCGCCCGCTTCCCCGGCTGGAAACAGTTGCGTTTGCCTTCTGCCCTGCGCTTGCTGGGCTTTGCCCATGTGGCGGAAACTGCGGAAGGCGTTCAGTTGGTGGCCAAGGAAGCGGCTCGCCTGCAAGGCAGTGGCCATTGTCTCAGTACCGCCTGTCCGGTAGTGGTGGAATATGTGGAAAAATATCGCCCTGAATATCTGGATATGCTTTTGCCGCTGGTATCGCCTATGATAGCTCATGGCCGCCTGCTAAAGCAGCGTTACGGCGCGGCTTGCAGAGTGGTGTTCATTGGCCCCTGTACAGCCAGAAAGCAGGAAGCCCGGAGAGCGGAATATAAGGGTGTCATCGATAATGTGCTGACCTTCGACGAGTTGGCAGATTGGCTGGATGAGGAAAATATTGATTTGGCTCATTGTGAAGAAAGCGGTTTTGAAAGCTATGGCGATCTGGCCAAGGCCCGGCTTTTCCCTATCAGCGGAGGTTTGCTGAAAATCAGTTGCGGATATGCTGATGCTACCGATACACAGCAACTGCTTATCAGCGGTAATGAAGATATGCAGGAGCTGCTGGATATGCCTGCCAGTCAATGGGGCTGCTCTTTGGCGGAGGCTTTGTTCTGCCGGGAAGGCTGTATAAACGGCCCCTATTTCAGCCCGTCAGGGGAATGTGGTAATATTTTCAGCCGGCGGCAGCAGATACTGGATTACAGTTCCAGCGCAGGGTCTTTGCCGGCTTTGCCTGACAGCCAGCCTCATCTGGAAGCAGTGTTTCATGCTGACCCGGTTTGGGGCGATGAAGTGGCGGAAAGAGATATAGACCGGGTGTTCGAGCAGACTGATAAAAGCAATCCTGAGCTGCAGCTCAACTGCGGCGCCTGTGGCTATGACAGCTGCCGGGATAAGGCGGTGGCAGTGCTGCGGGGCATGGCCGAGCCCCAGATGTGCATGCCTTTTATGCGGCGGCAGGCTGTAAAGAGGGCGGATAAGATCATTGAGGCCAGCCCCAGCGCCTTTGTACTGCTGGATAATGAGCTTAAGCTGCTTCATTTCAATCCGGCCTTTGCCAGAATGTTTCATTGCGGAAAGGAGATGCTGGGCCGCCGTCTTTCCTCTATTCTGGATGATTCCGGCTTTGAGGAATTGGTTGCCGGTTCCGCCGCCCGCTGTGAGGCAGTCAAGGAAAAAAATGGCTTCCATTATCAGGAGCTGCTTTATTCTTTGCCGGAGGATGGGCAGTATGTGGGAGTTTACACGGATCTTTCCCAGAACAAGTATGATGAAAAACAACTGGATCACTTTAAGCAGCAGGCGGTAAAACAGGCCCAGGAACTGTTAGATCATCAGATTCGTTTTGCTCAGGAAATGGCTAATTTTCTGGGTCGCAGCACAGCCCAGAATGAAGAGATGGTGCGCCAGCTTATCGAGATCTGCGACTTTGACAGCGCTCAGGCAGAGGACGGAGGCGGTCAGCAGTGAAATATTTTGCCAGCCTGATTCGCCAGTATAGCAAGGAAGGCGAGCGGGTCTGCGGCGATTGCGTGCGCTGCCTGCGTACAGGTTCTGCTACTTATATGGTGCTTTGCGACGGCATCGGCAGCGGTATTTATGCCAATATAGCTGCTATAACCTGCGCAGAAAGATTATGCCAGCTTTTTCGCAGCGGACGCGGCTTTCGCAGCGCCTGCGCAACTGTAGCTGATTCCATGCATCGCGCTCACAGTGAAAATATTCCTTATTCCGCTTTTACCGCAGTAAAAATACTGCCGGATGGCAATTTCACTGCTTATGGCTTTCAGTCCCCCAGCCCGCTGCTTTTAAGGCAGCAGGGGGCAGAAGCGCTGCAGCCAGTATATTTCCCCGCAGGTATGGAAGTAATAGCAGCTTATTTCGGTATGCTTGATATAGGCCAGCATTTACTGCTGCTTTCCGACGGCATAACCGAATCAGGTATGGGCAGGGGTTATAGCTACGGCATAGGCTCCCAGGGCGTTGCTCAGTATCTTACTGTTTTCCTTCGGCGGGAGCATGATGCGGCAGTAATAGCCGATAAATTATTGGCGCTTTCCCGGGAACTCAGCGGAGGAATATGCGAGGATGACAGTACTGTAGCCGTATTGACTGCTGCTGAGCCGGAGCGTCTTGCCATAGCCAGCGGGCCTCCCGCCGATCGGCAGTTGGATGATCAGTTTGTTCGGGATTTTATGAAATCCCCCGGCAGTCATATTGTCTGCGGCTCCACTACTACCGATATTGTCAGCCGGGTACTGGGGCGTTCGGTCTACTTTCTTAACAGGAATACTGCCGGATTTGTAGCGCCGCCGGAATACCGCATAGAAGGTATCGAAATGGTGACTGAAGGAGCTATGATGCTTAACCAGGTATGTAATATACTTGATGAGCCCTGGGATAATTTGCAGGGAGGCTCTGCTGTGGTGCGTCTGGCACGCTTTTTGCGCAAAGCCGATGTTATAACCTTTTTCCACGGGCAGGCGCTTAACGACGCTCATGAAGATATGCTTTTTAAGCAGGTAGGCGTCCGCTCCCGCAGAGCTGTTATCGATCTGCTGCGGCAAAAACTGGAAGCTTTGGATAAGCTGGTAATTATTCTTAATTATTAGCAGTTGATAAAAATTCCCCCTTCTCCTGGGAAGGGGGAATTTTTATCGGTTTAAATCAGCAGCTCCAGAATAAAGACTATTACACAGCAGGCTACTGCCACCTGGAACAGGCTGGCGCCGATCCAGGCCAGTACTATACCGCCTATCAGCGCGGCCAGCCCTGCCCAGATGCTGCCGGTGGCGTCCATTATGGCGGGGAAGGTCATCACTGCCAGAGTAACATAGGGAACGTAGTAGAGGAATGACCGGAGAAAAACATTGGTTATTTCCTTGCGTATAAGAGTCAGCGGTAAAACCCGGATAAGGTAGGTTACTGCAGCCATTACCAGTATGTATATATAGGCATTATGCTCCATTGGCGGCATCCTCCTTTACCTTTTGCTTGTCCGTATGCTCCTTTACCGGGAAAAGCAGGGAAGCGGCAGCCGATATGACCACAGTAAGAATAATGGTCTTTAGGCCATCGTTAATATCAGCAAACCAGCTTAGCTTGCGGAATGCCAGGCTCAGCCCCATGGAGATGGCTATCAGTCCTGCCAGAACCTTATTTTTCCTTGCAGGCGGAATGATTATCCACAAGAACATGCCGAAAAGGGCTACTCCCAGCGCATTGACTACTATATCCGGCAGTATCTGGCCCATGACCGCGCCAAGGAAGGTGCCGCTGGACCAGCCGGGCATTGCTACTGTCATGGCTCCGAATACATAATAGGGATTCAGCTTGCCATCTACTGCTATGGAAATGCCGAATATCTCGTCAGTAACTATAAATCCCACCAGCAGCCGGTGGCGCAGAGGTGTGTCGGGGGCCAGTTTCTGGCTGAGAGAGCAGGACATCAGGATATAGCGGGCGTTTGCTATGAGGACCATTATCGCTGTTTCCAGATAAGTGGCGCCTGCTGCTATCATAGTAAAGCCTGCATACTGTCCGGCAGAGGCATTATTGAGAAAACTTGCCAGGGTAGCCTGAAAAGCCGTAAGGCCTATCTGCTTGGCGGCTATGCCCAGGGCAAAAGCTACCGCAAAATAACCAAGCATAATAGGTATACCGTCTTTCATACCCTTTTTGAACCAGAAAAAATTGTTGTTCATTTTTCTGCTCCTTGGAGTCATTGATCAGATTATTATACATCTTTTTGTAACAATATGTAAAGGGGCGACAATGTCTGCCACCCTTTTTCTGCCGGGAAATAAATGACTAAATATAATCGGCAGGTTCCATTTCTTCGCCATCCAGATACATTTCAAAATGCAGGTGAGCCTCCTGGGCAGATTCTTTGGGAGCAGCCTCCAGAATATGTCCCAATAAGGCTCCTTCCTGTATTTTTTCTCCTGATTGGGTGCGGGGCTCCAGACAGCGGTAAACGCTTTGCCAGCCTCCTCCGTGCTCCACAGTGACTATGCCTCCCCACTGATCGTCATTGCGGCATACCGTGACTGTGCCGGCAGCGGCAGCATATACCGGCGTACCTGGCTCGGCTGTAATATCCAGCCCATGATGATAGCGGTAATCACCGAAAGTATCGTCATAGCCGTAACCGCAGCTCCGGCCGTTTTTACCGGCTATGGGACGCTGCCAGCTTTCCGGAGCCTGATTTTGCTCCTCTTCCTTTGAATCCTCATTTTCATTGCCCTCGGCAGGCAGTGGATTGTTATCATGGCCGGATACGGCTATAACCTGTTCCTCTTGCTGAGAAGTATTTTCGGCAGCGGTGTTTTCTTCATTTTCCTGCTGAATGCTGGGGCGGGCGGGCATGGCTGCCACAAAAAGCAATGCCAATATCAGCAGGCTGGACAGCAGCCAGCTTCCTTTTTCACTTTTAATAAAATCCTGCAGCTTCATTTTGCGCCTCCTCTGTCTTCTTGATTTGTATTTTGGCTGCGGATTGCCAATTTTATACATCGGCATATGCAAATAATACCGATAAAGATAGCGGCCGCATTATTGCCAGAAAATAGCTGCAGTGATATAATAATTAAGTATATACAAATGCTAGGGTTGCCCAAACCCATAAGGAGGATATTATGGTCATCAGATTGTATAACACCATGCATGCCCGCAAAGAAGATTTTGTTCCCAGAGAAGAAGGGAAAGTGGGTATATATTGCTGCGGTCCAACAGTATACAATTATATACATTTGGGTAATGCCCGTCCGCTGGTGGTTTTTGATACTATCCGCCGTTTTTTCCTCTGGATGGGCTGGGATGTTACCTATGTGCAGAATTTTACTGATGTTGATGATAAGATAATCCGCCGCGCCGCGGAGGAGAATACAGATGCCCAGAGCATCGCCAAAAAATATATAGACGCTTACTTTGAGGATACCAAAGCGCTGAATATCATGGAAGCAGATGCTCACCCTCAGGTAACTACTCATATTAAAGATATTATCAGTCTGGTTCAGAGCATTATCGACCATGGCCATGCCTATGAGGCTGGCGGCGACGTTTATTTTGATGTCCGTTCTCTGCCCAGCTATGGAGAGCTTTCAGGCCGCGATATCGATGACCTGCGTTCAGGCGCCAGGGTAGAGGTAGGAGATGTTAAACATGATCCTCTGGACTTTGCCCTGTGGAAAGCTGCCAAGGAAGGCGAGATCTGCTGGGATAGCCCCTGGGGAAAGGGCCGTCCGGGCTGGCATATCGAATGCTCAGCCATGAGCTGCAAGTATCTTGGACCGGAATTTGATATTCATGGCGGAGGCGCTGATCTTATTTTCCCCCATCATGAAAACGAGCTGGCCCAATCCAAGGCTGCTGGCTGCAATTTCGCCAAATACTGGGTGCATAACGGCTTTATAACTGTTAATGAAGAAAAAATGAGCAAATCTCTGGGTAATTTCTTTTTACTTAGGGATATATTGGCCAAGTTCCCCGGTGATGTGGTTCGTTATTATCTGCTGGCAACCCATTACCGCAGCCCCATCGATTTTTCTGATGATAAATTGGCCTCTGCTGCCCGCAGCCTTAACCGCATCCGCAACAGCTATGCTCTGCTGTTGGACGGCGAAAAGAAAGCTGCGGAAGGGGAACCCCGCTTTACCGGTGTAGTGGATAAATGCCGTCAGGCTTTTATTGATGCCATGTCCGACGATTTCAATACTGCTTTGGCTATTTCTGTGGTCTTTGATTTCTGCCATGAATTAAACAGCTATCTGGCCGAGGATAAGCCGGTCAAAGCTGATATTACGGCTGCGAAAAAGCTTTTTGCAGATTTTGACGCTGTTTTGGGTATGATAATTCCGCAGGCCAGGGAAAGCGCCGGGCTGGAGGAACAGCTTATACAGCTGATACTGAAGATCAGGGAAGATGCCCGCGCCAAAAAGGACTGGAGTACGGCAGATGCCATTCGCGACGGTCTGAAGGATATGGGGCTGACCATCGAAGATACTCTCGACGGCGCCCGGGTACGCCGCTAGCCTATGAATTATTGTACATCTGCAATACCCCGGGCAGAAAAACTGTCACCTCTGGCTTTGGCCTATATAGGCGACGCTGTTTATGAGCTGGCGGTGCGTCAGTATCTGCTGGCAAAAGACGGCGTATATAATAAGCATCTGCATCAGCAAACAGTAGAGCTGGTGCGGGCTTTACGCCAAAGCAGGCTTTATGATGAAATAGAAGATATGCTGACCTTTGAGGAAAAGGATATTCTAAGAAGAGGTCGCAATGCTAAAAGCGGCCATCAGCCGCCAAAAGTCACTGTAGGCGATTATCGAAGGGCGACCGGAGTGGAGGCGTTGATAGGTTGGCTGTATCTGCAGGGTGAAAATGAAAAACTTATCAGAATATTTGACCGTCTTTTTGAGCAAAGGAGCGAATGAGAATGACTAGGAATACTGTGGCGGCCCTTAACAGAAAAGTGGCGAACGGCGAGAAACTGGTTATGGTCACTGCCTATGACTATCCTTCCGCTGTTCTGGCTGAGCAGGCCGGAGTAGATATGATTCTGGTTGGGGACAGCGTAGGCAATGTGGTTTTGGGTTATGAAGATACGGTGCCCGTATCCATGGATGAGATGATATATCATACTTCCGCTGTCAGCCGCGGTGTGAAAAACGCCATGCTGGTGGCTGATATGCCTTATGGCTCATATCAGGCAGGTACTGAGCAGGCTATAGCCAATGCTATCAGGCTTATTAAGGAAGGCGGCGCCCAGGCTGTAAAACTGGAAGGCAGCCAGTGGTCATCTCTGGTTCATGAGATGAGCAGAAGAGGTATACCGGTAATGGCTCATCTGGGACTGGAACCGCAGATAGCAGGTCTTTGGGAGGGATATAAGACCCATGGCAGAGATGAAGACACTGCCTGGGCGCTGGTAGACGCAGCCCAGGAAATGGAAGAAGCCGGCGCTTTTTCAGTACTGCTGGAATGTGTGGCGGTAGAGGCTTCCAGGCTGATCTCGGCAAAAATAGATATTCCTACTATTGGCATTGGTTCGGGGGCAGATTGCGACGGGCAGGTTTTGGTACTTCATGATTTATTGGGCATAAATACAGGTCATGTGCCAAAATTCGTTAAGCAATATGCCCATATTGGAGAAGATATAGTATCTGCTATCAGGAATTATGCTGCCGAAGTGCGCGAAGGAGTTTTCCCGGATGCGGAACACAGCGTTAATATGGAGGCAGGAGAAGCCCAGCGCATATATTAGATTCCGGAAACCCGGTAAATGACAATGAAAATATTGGTTTTTGGAGCAGGAGCCATAGGCTGCTTTTACGGAGCGACTATGGCTCTTGCCGGTTCTGAAGTAACTTTATATTTAAGAAATGCTAAAAGGGCGGATATGATTGGTAAAAACGGGTTGGGTCTTGCTTATCTGGATGGGCGCAGTGAACGAAGAGCCCATCCGGAAGTATGCGGCGATCTGGCGGCTCTTGGCGGTTATGATCTTGCCCTTTTGGCAGTAAAGGCTTATGATACAGAGCAAGCAGCCGCCCAATTATCCTCTGTACCGGGAGATTTTCCTGTGCTTATTCTGCAGAATGGTTTGGCGGACGGCAAAAGGTTATCGGCTTATTTTGCAAGCCGGCGCTTGCTCCCCACCGTTATCTATGAGGGTGCGCGGCTGGCAAACGATAATACGGTTATTTGCTCCGGTCCGGGATCGACCATTGTTACTGCAGCCGCTGAAGAAGGGGTATTGACAGCCTGTAAAACAGTGGAATTTATGAAAAATTGCGGCTTGGAGGCATGCTTTGCGGCGAGATCTGATTTTCCCCGGTTTTTATGGGAAAAACTGATCATTAATTCGGTCATCAACCCGCTTACTGCTGTTAATAATGTGGTCAATGGCCGGGTGCTGGTTGATAAAAAATTAAGCTGCCAGGCCAGGAAGCTGGCGGAGGAAGGCGTCGCCGTTGCCAATTCCCTGGGTATCAGTCTTGACATTGATCGTATCTGGCAGGCGCTGCAGGATACATGTAAGCACAGCTTCGGCAACCGCTCATCCATGCTGGAGGATATCACCCATGGCAGACCTACCGAGATCCGGCAGATCAACGGTGCTATAGTGGATGCTGGCCGCCAAAAAGGAATAGCCACACCTTTAAATGAAGAAATGCGGCGGAAAATTATAGAAATGTCAGTCATTGCCGGGTAAAAATAAAAAAACTCTTGCATTATTGCCATTGTTTTTGTATAATGGATAAGCGGTTTGATTTTGGATAAAATAGATTTGGCAATTTAAAACAGTTTATGGAGTGGTATCGAAGTGGTCATAACGAGCTGCACTGGAAATGCAGTGTACCTCCGGGTACCGCGAGTTCGAATCTCGCCCACTCCGCCAGAAAAGGAGATGCTTTATTAATAAGCTATCTCCTTTTTTCATGTCTTTCTTATCGGTGATAAAAGCAATAGCCAATTTATTGGCAAAAAGGAGATGTCAGATAAGACATTCCTTTTTTTGCGGGTATTCAGCAGCATAATAAAAATTTCTGCAAAATATGTATTTTTTCGGCAGGGAAAAGTATCCGTCTGGTTAAATCTTATAGTAACACAATGTCCATAGGGTTTAATCATAACGGAGAAACTGCTTATGAAGACTGCATGCCGTATTGTTTTTACTGCGCTGTTTTGTCTGTCGATTTTATTTATGATGCCCTGTCCCGCTCTGGCCAGTCCATCGCTGATCCAGTATCTTACCATTACTGACAGCAGCGGCAGGATGTTGCCCGGATATTCTTTTGATACTAATTGCGATACCTATTATCTTTATTTTGATCATCCACAGACCTTGAACTTTTGGGCCCGCGCTTATCCGGATGCCTATATGATCGACTCTGACCATAGCAAGGTAAAGGAGATCGGTTTTCAGCAGCAGATAAGCAAAGAGCATACTGTGGTATATATTTCGGCAGTGGCCGAGGAATCCCAGACGGTAGTCTTTCATCTGTGCCTTGAGGAGCTTTCTGACGAGGATGAAAGTTCGCAGCAGAACAGCGCTATCGGCAGCGATATCAGCGGAGAACAGCCGGATGATACCCTGGACAAGTATGCTGGAGATTTGGCCGATATTAGCTGCCGCGAAAGCTTTTTCGAAGAAGAATATGCCGAGGACAGCTATGGTTACGATGATTATTATGCCGGGGACAGCAACTGTGCGGCTGCCCAGGATCCTTTATATATAGTACTGCAAATCGGCAGTTCTACCGCTCTCGTTGATGAGCATGAATATTTGCTTGATGCAGCCCCTTATCTGGTATCGCCGGGTTATACTTATGTACCGCTGCGCTTTGTGGCGGAAGCCATGGGCGCTCAGGTTAGTTGGGATGGCAGCCAGCAGCGGGTGGATATTTCCCTGAATGAACGGAGCTTCTCCCTGTTTATCGGGCAGACTATCGCCGGAACTTCGGCAAGCGCCAGGATAACCAATAGCCGTACTTTTGTCCCCCTGCG
>CAKQQU010000003.1 GCA_934271085.1 uncultured Bacillota bacterium
AAACCATCACCTTCGCGGAATTGCAGGAAGCTATCAGCAACAAAAACGGTTCGGATTTGGATTGCCTTGCTGCACCATAACTGGACACCAATTTTGATACGATGAGTATCTAAGCGGGTGTCCAGTTTCTTTTTGCAAAGTCCTTGATTTGCAAGGCTTTTCGATACTTTTTAACGATATAAGGCTTCGTGGCGTTCCGGAAACGGTCGCTGCGGAGCCTTTTGCGTTTTCTCCCATAACACTTTTTAACGAAAGGTCGAGGGGTGTGCAGATTTTAGTCGGGGGTGTGCATTTTCGGCAAAAAGGGTGTGCACATTTTAAT
Organism: uncultured Bacillota bacterium; assembly: GCA_934271085.1. GTDB lineage: Bacteria > Bacillota > Dehalobacteriia > UBA4068 > UBA4068 > HGM13862. Next base: position 323 of record CAKQQU010000003.1, read on the forward strand.
TATTCCTCAAGAGCGCAAAAGAAAGGCCGCAAAACCTGTTCGCCCAAAATACGAACGACCTTGCGACCTTGTATCTTATTCTCCGACCTTGACCTCTGTGCCGTTGGCAAAAACAAAGGTGATCTCACCGCTTCTGTGGACGATGGCTTTTTCAATCATCACCGTCCAGATGGTGTCGCTCCACTCACGCAGCACCACCGGCTGTTTTTTGAGACTGCGGATATAAAGTGCCATCTTCTTGTCCTGCCGACAACGGGCGGTGCGCAGACTTTGCAACCGCTCCAGTTCCGCAGCGGCTTTTTCGTAACGCTCGGTGAGGGCTTCGTATTTTTTTGAGGTAGGCTTCCTGGGACTGTGCCGTGGATGCGTTTTCCCTGACTGCCGCCTTGAGCAGTTCGGCAACAACCCGGGTTTCTTCAAGCTGCCGTTCAATATCAGCGTCCAGTGTTCCGAAATCCATCAGCCGCGCACGCCACGCTTCACACTGCTTTATGATCTGCACCCGGTCCTGCATCATCAGATTGTAGGCTTTTATGAAAAGCCGCTGTACGTAAATCAGCTTCACGACCCTTGCTTCGCTTTCGACAACCGCAGGCCGTCCGTCCTCGCCCTTTTCATAGCCAAGGAAGCGTTTGTACGGCAGATGCACTTTGCCATCGGAGAAGCTCTTGCGCTGTCCCCAGGTGATGTTTTCGGAAATGCTGCGGCTTTCCTCCTGTGCCAGTGAGGACATGATGGTGATGAGCAGTTCGCCCTTGCCATCAAAGGTGTAGATGCCCTCTTTTTCAAATAGCACTCCACACCGCTTTCTTTCAGCTTGCGGATAGTTACCAGGCTGTCGACCGTATTTCTCCCAAATCGGCTGACCGACTTGGTAACGATAAGGTCAATTTTGCCGTCCAGGGCATCAGCAATCATTTCTTTGAATCCTTCACGGCGCTTGGTGTTAGTGCCGGAAATGCCCTAGTCCGTATAGACTTTTACGAACTCCCATTTCCAGTATAGGTATAATTGCTGAGTATCTTGGAAATCACTGACTGACCCCATTGCTTTCCGAAGCGTGACGGGATGCCATCCTCATTCAGCCGTTTGGCAATGGTAAGGTAGCCATCGACGGAAAGGTACTCATCCAAATGCCGAAGAAAACCCCTTTGGTTACTTAAAGGTTATGTGTCCAGAGTTTTCAACTGCTATTGATATGATTATTAATTTTTGGTCATAGTATGGACACAGCAATATTAGGCAGATGTATAACTTTTGCAAGCACAAAGGAAAGCCTATCTACACGGAAATCCAAAAAATTTCAGGTCCTCGTTTAATGGGATTTTATCGAGAAAATCGTAATGGAAATCGAGTGCAACTGGCATCCGATCCAAGTGATGTCCGGCTCCAATGCGGCCGGGAAGAGTCAATTGAAGAACTTCGGCAGTTTGATAATACAAAGTTATTTCCGTACATTTCCGAACTTTTTGCCGAACTAGAGCGTGTTCTAGACCCATCGCCTTTCGTGTAGAACTGAGGTGTGCATCTTTTAACAATTACTGCGCCTTTTAACGATTTATCCGAGTGGTGTGCATTTCGTCTCAAAATAGGTCTTTACTTTCATATTATGACGTCACACTGATAGCGGTGCGGCGTGAGAAAAGCCTGCTCATTTGTAATAAGAAGAGGGAAAGCAATGCTTTCCCTCTTCTTTTTTTCAGGTAATAAAACTGGTCGCGGAACAAGCTTTTGGATTGAAAAGGTCTTTTTTATGTGGTATGCTTTTTGGCAGGCAGAATTTTCCTCAATCAAGGCCATGCCTGATTATTAGTTTACAGGAAGGATGGCGCAATCATTGCGTTATTATCAGAGAATAAAACTGAAAAACGGCAAGGATTGTATTTTACGTAATCCTACTGCAGAAGATGCCCAGGCGATTATCGATAATATGATAAAAACATCGGAGGAAAGCGACAATATGCTCCGTTATTCCGATGAGATTGCCCGGACTGTTAAATACGAGGATGAGTTTAGCTTTCTTAAAATGCTGGAAGATGCTGACGATCAGGGTATGATATGTGCAGTGGTGGATGGCTCGATAGTAGCCAATGCCGGTTTCCACCCGGTAGGTAAAACGGATAAAGTGCGCCACCGCTGTGAATTCGGGATTTCGGTACAGCGGGAATACTGGCATCAGGGAATAGGTTACGCTATTCTCTGCGCTATCAAAGATCAGGCTAAAGCTGCCGGCTATACACAGATAGAGCTGGATGTTGTAACAGGTAATCAGCGGGGATTGGGGCTGTATCAGAAATGCGGCTTTGAAGTTATTGGAAAGAATATGCGCCACCTGCGTAAGCGGGATAACAGCTACCAGGCATGCTATATTATGTGCTGCGTACTTGACTGAGTATCGGGTGGTATGGGAGCGTAATGGAAAGTAATTCGGCGGCAGTTAAGCAAAACAAAAGAATAAATAAGCAAACCGTTATTGTAAGCCTGGGAAAAAAATTCCGCCGGCTTTTTCTTAGTGATCCATTGTTATGGTGTTCACTTTTGCTTGCTGTAGGCTCGGCCTTTGTTGTACCTCCGAATGCGGCTTACCTGCATTATCTGGATATGCGTACTCTGGCAATGCTGTTTTCTCTGATGTTGGTAGTGGCTGGTTTTAAACAAACAGGAGTTTTTGCCTGGCTGGCAGGGAAACTGCTGGCCTTTGCCCATACTACCCGTTCGCTGTCAGCCGTTATGATTGGTGTTTGCTTTTTTGGCAGCATGCTGATCACCAATGATATAGCGCTGCTGACTTTTGTCCCCTTTACAATTATGCTGCTGGCTGAGACCGGCAACAGCCGCCTGATGATACCACTGATAGTGCTGCAGACAATAAGCGCGAATTTGGGAAGCAGCCTTACTCCTTTGGGCAATCCTCAAAATCTGTACATATACTCTTTATCCGGGATGTCGCCGGGCAGCTTTTTGCAGACCATGGTTTTACCTGTAGGAATATCATTGCTGCTGCTTGCAGTATCATTGCTGTTTATTAAAAACCAACCCCTGCATACCAAAAGCTGCGGCGAAGTATGTATTGATAAAAAACAGGTGCTTTTATGGGTAGGCCTGTTTGGGCTTTGCCTGCTTGCTGTTTTAAGGCTTATCCATTATGCCCTTGCATTCGGGATAATCGTGGCTGCTGTGCTCTGCTGCCACCGCACTATGTTTGCAAAAGTTGATTACAGCCTGCTGCTTACTTTTGTATTTCTTTTTATTTTTACCGGAAATCTGGGGAATTTACCGGAAGTTAGCCGTATGGCCGGCAGTTTTCTCCAGGGGCATGAATTTGCTGCCGGAGTGCTGCTGAGCCAGTTTATAAGCAATGTGCCTGCTGCCATGCTTCTGTCAGGATTTACGGATAACTATCCCTCTTTACTGCTGGGGGTAAATATTGGCGGGCTGGGCACCCTGATAGCCTCTATGGCCAGCCTGATTTCGTATAAGATGTATTCCCACTGCAGCGGTGCCAGCCACAGTCGCTATCTGCTGGTATTTACTGCGCTGAACCTGCTTTTTTTGGTGATTCTTTGCCTTTTTGTTTATCTTTCCGGCGTGCAGGTATTATAGCAAAAGGATTATGCCGGTATATTTTTGATATAAAGACGACGGTATGTAACGGTGTTTATTTAGTTTAAGCGGATATGATAAAGGGTCGGCCAAAGCCAATTAGAAGTAAAGTGCTTTGGTCATGATGATTTAATAATGGAGTAATTATTATGGAAAAGGGTTTTATTTGTAAATGCCTGCGTGCGTAAATGCTCCTGAACCCATGAGCTTGCCCAGTGTGTATTGGATAATTTGGGCGGAGAGATATGCTAAACCTGGCAAAAGAAGATTTAAAGCCCCTGGGCAGGGAACAGCTTTCCCAAAGAGAGAGGTTTGTCAGGGAAAATGATTTTTCCGATGATATGTTTAAATATGCAAAGCAGTTTGCGGAGGCTGATACTATTGTGGTTGCCGCGCCGTATTGGGATATGGCATTCCCCGCGCTTTTGAAGATATACCTGGAGCAGATAACTGTATGCGGTATCACATTCAGATATGAGAACTGTATGCCCCAGGGACTATGCCGGGGGAAAAGGCTGGTTTATGTTACAACTGCCGGTGGAACGATATATGATAATTTCGGATTTGAATATTTAAAGGCAATGGCGCAGAAGCTTTATGGGATCAGTCAGATCATGTTTTTCAAGGCGGAAAATCCGGATATAGACGGCAATGACGCAAATGCAATTTTGCAGGCAGCAAAAAGTGAAGCTGTAAGTAATCTGACACAAAATATCAAAGATTGAAGCAGCAAATAAAAAGACCAGTGAGGATGTAAAGCCATCCGCACCGGTCTTTGTTTTTTATTTATGCTCTTTCAGCAGATCTCTGATTTCCTGCAGCAGCAATACATCCTGCGCAGGCTGTTCCGGTTCCGGCTCTGGTTCCGGTTCGGCATCCTTTTTCCTGCGGAAGCGGTTGATACCTTTGATAAGCATGAAAATGGTAAATGCGATCAGCAGGAAGTTGACTATGCTTTGGATAAAGTTGCCGTAATAAATAGCAGCTTCGGCTGCTTCGGCGGTAGCAGGCGTGATAACATATTTTAACGATGTGAAATCTATACCGCCAAAGATCCAGCCTATCAGCGGCATCAGCATATCATTGACCAGGGAATTGACTATGGCCGTAAATGCTCCGCCCACAATTATACCTACTGCCAGATCCATAACACTGCCCCGGGAAATAAATTCCTTGAATTCTGCAATTAAACCCTTTTTCTCTGCCATAATTTCTCCTTAATGATTTTTACTGCTTTTATACAAATATTTGTTTAGGGAGTATTCGCTGTCATAAACTTTAGAACTTCTTTTGCCGATATTTTATTTTCCTGGCAAACAGTGCTCTAAAGCCATGCAATATGAAGAAAAAACCAATGTATAGCGGCGGGTTAAATGCTTTATCCCAGCCGTAATAATAGTTTTAGCCGCATTTGGAAAAACCGCAGTTACGGCAGATCACACAGCCTCCTTCATGCTCCACTTTATTGCCGCATTCGGGGCAAAAGTGGATATTTGCTGATTCGGAAGATTTTTGCGGTATGTTTTCCGGTTCGCATTGGGGTATATCAAATGGATCCGGCATGGTATTATCGTTGTTGTTTGGCTTATTATCCTCGATAAACTGGGATACCTTCATAATAACTTTGGCAATAGCGTCCGGGCAGGAAGTGCAGCTCATTCCGGATTGCCGGATGGTTGAAGGGCAGCGTATGCCTTTTAGCTGATCGCAGACTTCCTTAACGGAAATGCCGCTGCGCAGGGCAATGGAAGCCAGACGGGCCGTAGCTTCACTTTGGCTGGGGCAGCCGCCGGCCTTGCCGGTGCTGGTGAATACTTCGCATATCCCGTTTTCATCATAATTGGTGGTTATATAAAGGGTGCCGCAGCCTATTTTCATTTTTTCGGTGAAGCCGCGGGTTATCGTAGGCCGGGGACGCGGCTCGATATTCCTGCGCAGAGGCGGATCATTTGGCTGTTTATTATTGGCTTCCTTGCCTTTTACGGAACCGATATTCAGCACCTGCTGATCCCTGCTGCCATCCCGGTAAATGGTAACCCCTTTGCATCCCATACGATAGGCCTGTACATAAACCTGACGTACGTCATCGTGGGTAGCGCTGTTGGGAAAATTAACGGTTTTGGACACAGCATTATCAGTATGGTTCTGGAAAGCCGCCTGCATCCTGATATGTGATACCGGGTCAATATCATGGGAGCAAACAAAGACTCTGCGAATTTCCTCCGGAATTTCCTCGCAATGGGCTATCGTACCTTCCCGGGCTATTTTTTTAAGCAGATCTTCGTTATCCAGACCCAGCTCTTGCAGCTTGGCCATCAGTACCGGATTGACCTCCAGCATTTCCGTACCGTCCATAATATTGCGGATATATACATAAGCAAATACCGGCTCTATCCCTGAGGAACAGCCGCCTATGATGGAAAGGGTACCTGTAGGAGCTATGGTGGTTACCGTAGCATTACGCAGGGGCTGGCCCTTAGCCAGCGTGCTTTCGTAAAACAGGGGAAAAGTCCCCCGCTTTTCTGCCAGACGGGCGCTGGCTTCATGGCCTGTTTGATTAATAAAGGCCATTATCTCTTCGGCTAAAGCGACGCTCTCCTCAGAATCGTAAGGTATGCCCAATAAAAGCAGCATATCCGCCCAGCCCATTACCCCCAGACCAATTTTGCGGGAGGCACGGGTCACAGCGCTGATTTGCTCCAGGGGATAATTATTAATATCGATAACATTATCCAGAAAATGTACCGCCTGCTCTACCGTATGGCGCAGACATTCGTAATCTACTTTAAAGCCTTCGCCGGCAGGCATTACCATTTTAACAAGGTTGATAGAGCCCAGATTGCAGCTTTCATAGGGCAGTAGCGGCTGCTCTCCGCAGGGATTGGTGCTTTCTATCTGGCCTTGCGAAGGAATAACATTATCCCGGTTAAGCCTATCCAGAAAAACTATGCCGGGTTCGCCGTTGCGCCAGGCAGCGTCGACTATCATGTTGAAAACTTCCTCGGCATTGAGTTTTGCTACAGGGGCATTGGTTTTAGGATCTATCAGCTCATAGTCGCTGTGATTTTCCACTGCCTGCATGAATGATTCGGTAATGCCCACGCTGATATTGAAATTGGTTATATCAGCATTATCAGCCTTGCAGTTTATGAATTCTATGATATCCGGATGATCGATACGGAGCACGCCCATATTGGCTCCCCGGCGGGTACCGCCCTGTTTGACAGCTTCAGTAGCGGCATTAAATACTTTCATAAAGCTGACCGGGCCGCTGGCTATGCCGCCCGTAGATCTTACCGCTGAACCCTTCTGGCGGATGCGGGAAAAAGAAAAGCCTGTCCCACCCCCTGATTTATGGATAAGGGCAGCATTTTTAACAGAATCGAATATGGCATCCATGCTGTCATCCACAGGAAGTACAAAGCAGGCGGAAAGTTGCCCCAGGGGACGGCCTGCGTTCATCAGTGTGGGCGAATTGGGCAAAAAACGGAGGCTTGTCATGAGTTCGTAAAACTCATCGCCTACCTGTTCAAGGTCTATATTGGGATCATGGTTGGCGTCTGCCAGCGCTACAGCTTTTGCCACCCGGCGAAACATTCCCGGCACATCTTCCTGGACTTTGCCTTTATCATCCTTGGCAAGGTATCTTTTCTGCAGTACAGCCAATGCGTTTTTGCTGATCTCTTCTATAGCCATTGAACTACGTCATCCTTTATGTAGTATACTTTTGTTTAATTATAGCACTATATATAGTAGCTGGCAAGCCTCAAAATCTGCAAATGGAAAAGAGGAGCATCCAGCTAAAGCCCCGGATGATCCTCTTTTTGCAAAATTTAATAATTATCAGGAAAAGTTTTCCCATGAGGAGAATTTTTGGCTTGCCCGCCATTCTTGGGGGTCCAAAGTGATCAGCCAGCCGCAGCCATTATCTGCAAACCAGAAAAACGGCGGCTTATCCTCCTTGGTAAAGCGGTTCATTATGGACATAAGGCTGCCCCCATGAGCAACTATATATAATTCTTTTTCACCGGTATTTATAGCATTGTCGATGATGCTGCAGAAAGCTGCGCAAGTGCGTTGGGAAAAACTTTCCATGTCTTCTCCGTTGGGGCATTTGTCCAGGCAGTTGCCTTCTACCCACTGGCGATAGGCCGCGTCATCAGCCATTTCATCAGGGGATCTGTTATCAAAATCACCAAAATCCATTTCCCGCAGCTGCTCGCAGCATATCTGTTTGGCATTGGGGAAAATCAGCTCGGCAGTCTGCCGCGTTCTCAGCAGGGGACTGGTATAAACGGTTTTTACTTCGGAAAAGTGCCTGCTTTGCATCAATTTTTTGATACCTGCTTCGCAAAGGGGCTCATCGCTGCTGCCTATATAGCGGTGCAGAGTGTTGCCAAAAGTCTGCCCGTGGCGCATCAATAAAACGCGGATAGTCATGGTTTTATAACCTGCGGTATGCCGCAGACCAGCCGTACTACCTGGCTGGCCTCCCTGGCCAGGGCTATGCATAGCCTGCCGGTTGCTTCCCGGAATTCTCTTTGCTCCCGCTGCAGCGGTATAACGCCGCTGCCCACTTCATCGCATACCACTACTTCCTTTTTAAGCAGATCCTCCAAAAGTTCCATGGCTTTTGCCGGGTTTTGGGCCACAATTTCCTGCAGCCCGTATAGAACCGGCGTTTCTGCTTCTATATTATGGGCTATCTGCTCCGGAGCATACCCCAGGCTTGTCACATAGGCAGTCTTGCCCGAACCTTTGCCGCCGATGACCAGTATCATATCATCACCGCCTTTTCACATATCATCAGGGATGTAAGCATTGCTAATTCACTTATCTGTAGGCAGTAACCTGCAATATCTCCGCTGATACCGCCGAATTGTTTTTTGCTCATGAACCCGGTGTATATTGCGGTAAGCAGCAGAGCAGCCAGGATAAAGGCTGCTTTTAACAGTGATACTATAAACGCGGCAGCTCCTGCTGCCAGCAGAAAAACCAGGAGGATGGCGATGGCTGCTTTGGGGGAGGCTGCTTCCTTAAAGGCAGTTAACAGCCCCTGATGCCCATTGGACGGCAGTATAAGTGAAAGCAAGGCGGCAATACTGCGGCTCAATACCGGAATAAGGGCTATTATAATAATATCAGTCTTTAAGTCGAGCTCTGCATATGCAACAAGCTCCCAGATAAGGAAGGCGGCAATTGCCATTACCGCAAAAGCCCCGCAGCGGGGGTCCTTCAGTATTTGCTGTTTTTTAGCGGCGTCGCCATGGCTGGCCAAAGCATCAACAGTATCTGCCAGCCCGTCCAGGTGTATGCCTCCGGTAATAAGCAGCGGCAATAATACCAGGCCGGCTGCTGTCAGCAGGGGAGAGCAGTTGAATAAGGAGCTGAGTTCAATCCATCCCCACTGTATTGCCCCCACCACTACGCCGACCACCGGCAGAGCTGCCAGCAGATAGCGCATATTAGCCTTTTGCCAGTTAAGATGGGGCATGGGTATGCGGCTGAACATGGCAAAGCTCATGGCCAGCGAACGAAAAAGGGTCATATTCGGTCTCCTTTAATTATCAGGGGTATGCCGCAAACCAGCTCGGCCACTATATCAAAATCCGCGGCGACCTTTCTGTTGATCTTGCCCAAAGTGGTTACATATCTGCAGGTTTCCGGGGAATAGTTTTCGTTTCCGCCGCTGCCTACATCATTGGTGATAACTATTAATGTGGCGCATTGCCCTGCCAGATTTTCCAGCCCATCCATGACAGCCTGGACAGCCCGGTCTTTTGCCCCGTTTTCGCTGAACATTTCGTTGGCAGTAAGATTACACAGGCATTCCAGCAGTACCACGCCGCCGGGTTCCGGCAAAGTCAGATGAGCCAGATCTGTGTAGCGCTCGATAGTTGTAAATCCTTTGTCCCGGCGCATGGCCCGATGCTTTTTGACACGGGCAGCTCCTTCTTCGCCATATGGCTCCATTGCCGCAATATAGTAGCGGGGGTAGGGGAGGCTACTGGCAAGAGCTTCGCCATAGGTACTTTTGCCGCAGGCAGAGCCTCCGGTAAGCAGTATCTTCATAATATACCTCCGCTACATGCCGATATCCCCGTAAGTAAAAAGATTTCTGTATACTGCTAAAGCCATATCCAGCAATGGCAGTAAAGCTACCGCGCCCGTTCCTTCGCCCAGCCGCATTTCCCCGTGTATGACCGGTTTTAATCCTAGCGCCTGTGATACCAAAGCAGCTGCAGGTTCGGCCGAGGCGTGGCTGGCTATCATATATTCCCCGGCCGCCGGGCACAGCCTTTGGGCAGTCAGAGCAGCTACGGAGCTGATAAAACCATCCACAATGACAGGTATTCCGTAAAGGGCCCCGCCCAGAAATACCCCGCACATAGCCCCAATATCAAAACCGCCGACTTTATGGAGAACATCCAGCGCGTCAACAGGATCCGGCTGGTTGACCCTGATAGCGGTTTTTATGGCCTGGATTTTATTGCGCAGCCCCTCATCACTTAAGCCGACGCCCCGTCCGGTCATATCTGCCGGATCCTTGCCCAGCAATACAGAAGCTATGGCGCTGGAAGTAGTGGTATTGCCAATGCCCATTTCGCCGGTAGCCAGTATCTGATATCCCTTGTCGCGGCAATCCCTGACCAGCTCTATGCCGGTATTAATTGCTTTCAGCGCCTGCTCGCGGCTCATGGCCGGTCCTTTGGTCATGTCCTGGGTGCCGTCGGCTATACGTCTGTCCAGCAGCCCCGGTTCATTTACCCGGCTGAACATACCCATATCCACAGTTATGATATCGGTATTGCTCTGTTTGGCCATTATGCAGACTGCCGAACGGTGTTGGGCAATGAAGCCGGTCATTACTGCCGTTATTTCCGGAGGGGTCATCGCTACTCCCTGTGCCAATACGCCGTTATCGGCGCACAGTACTATTACTGCTCTTTTATCTATGGCAGGATAGGCTTTGCCGCTGATACCCGCCAGCCTGATTATTATATCTTCCAGAATCCCCAGACTGCCTACGGGCTTGGCTGTATAATCCCAGCGTTCCTTTGCCTCTTTCATAGACTGTTGGTCAAGGGGCCTTATTTCTTTGTTTAATTGCTGAAAATCCATTTTAACCCTCCTTATCGTGCCAGTTTTTGTTAAGCTCATTGAACCATTTATATACATCCATATTGTAGGCTTTCTCCAGGTTTTTTCTGCTCATTACCTGGTTTATGTTTCCCTGAGCTATAGTGTCGCCGTTTTGCAGCAGCAGACCATGGGTGCCATATGCTTTGGCCAGACTGAGATCATGCACTACGGAAACAACGGCTACATTTTTCTGTTTCAGCCAATTCCCTATCAGGCGGAATATTTCTTTTTGATATATAAGATCCAGATGATTGGTGGGCTCGTCCAGGAGAAGCAGCCGGGGAGACTGGGCGAAAAGCTGCGCCACAAAAGTACGCTGAAGCTCTCCTCCGGAAAGGCTGGTTATTTCCTGGTTCCGCTGGTGGTTCAATCCGGTAAGCTCCAGCGCCTGCTCTATTTTTTCCTCATCTTCCCGGGTGGTACTGCCAAAAGGGCCGGACCCCCCAGCCTTACCACCTCCTCCACAGTAAAGGAATAGCCGGGAAAATGGTTCTGCGAGAGCACGCCGATCTCTTTTGCCAGCTCTAATGGTTTTATCCGGGCAACATCCCTGCCGTTTAGCATAACTTTTCCCTGATAGGGAGCAAGCTGGGAAATGGCGTTGATGATGGTGGTTTTGCCTGCGCCGTTTGGCCCCAGAATCATCAGCCATTGGTTTTCCTCAACGCTGAAGCTTACTTTATTGACAATGGTCAGCCCGCTGTAGCTGACTGTCATATTTTCGATTGTCAGCATATTATCTGGCCTTTCTGTTGCGGTAGAAAATATATACGAAAACAATGGAGCCGATGAATGATGTTACCACTCCTATAGGCAGTTCCAGTGGATTAAGAATGGTACGGCTGACAAGATCTGCCAGCATCAGAAATACCGCGCCCCCAAAAATGCTGGCCGGCAGCAGTTTTTTGTGATTGGGCCCGACTATCAGCCTCATGATATGGGGCATGACCAATCCAACGAAACCGATCGTTCCCGATACGGATACGCATACGCCTATCAGTGCGGAAACAGCTATCAGTATCTTCAGCTTTACGTTTTTGACATCCACCCCTATATGGCGGGCGTTTTCTTCTCCTATGGCAAAAGCGTTCAGCTCCCTGCTGTAGCGCAATATTATTATTGATCCCAGTATCAGGGCAGCCAGGAGGATAATTACATTGCGATAGCTGTTGCCGGAGAGGGAGCCCATAGTCCAGAACAGAATATTTTTGGCCTTGCTGCCGGCAAAGGTTACCACCAGACTGGTGATACTGTTGGCAAACATGGAAAAGATGACGCCAATAAGGATGATGGTATTGGTGGAAAGGGAAAAATCAAGCTTATATGCCAGTCCCAGTATCAGGGCCATGGAAAGAAAGGCAAAGGCTATGGCCATGACCATGGTTCCGGCAAGGGCTATACCGGGTATGCTTATGCCAAAGGCAATGGCTATAACTGCACCCATAGAGGCGCCGGAACTGACGCCCAGGGTGGTGCCGTCTGCCAGCGGGTTGCGCAGCAAGCCCTGCATAGCTGCACCGCAAAGAGAGAGCGCTGCTCCTACCAGAGCAGCCATTATCACCCTGGGCAGCCGTACATATATTATTATTGCCGCTGACGTATCTTCCGGCAGCGGCAATCCTCCCAGAGCATTGTGGACAGCGTAAAAAATATCGGAAACAGGCAAACTAACGCTGCCCAGGACAACGCAGGCTATTCCTGTAAAAAATGTTATCAGACCAAACAGCAGATACTGTCTGACGGAAAAGCCTTCTTTGTAGTGTCTGTTCATCTGCCACCTGCTTTGGCTAATTATCTTCTCCGTAAATAAAATCGCACAGCTTTACTGCGCCTTCTGCCAGTCTGGGCCCTGGACGGGTAAGTTCATCGTCCGGCAGGTTTATGATCATGCTGTTCTTTACCGCAGCCAGTTCCTGCCATCCCGGACGGCTCATGATCTCATCTATGGGGTCCTCTGAGCCTGGAAAAGACATGGCCAGGGAAACTATTATATCTGGATCGCGCTGGATGACTTGTTCTTCAGATATCTGCACCCAGCCTTCAACATCCGCAAATATGTTTTCCAAACCCAGCATGGACGCTATCTCATCCATGAAGGTACCTGCCCCTGCGGCCCATAAACCGTATTCCAGGGGAGAGACTTCAAAATAAACGGTCTGCTTTTTGCCGGCATCGGCAGCCTTGGCGCTGACCGTGGAAAAAGTATCTTGCATATTCTGAACAAGCTGTTTTGCCTCTTCGTTTTTGCCGGTCAGCTTACCCAGCATTTCAATGGAAAGATATGTATCATCGATATTGTCTGCATTGCTGCATACCACGGTTATGCCGGCTGCTTCCAGCGCCTGCACCTGTTCCTGGGTTTGATCCATGGTATTCATAATGACCACGTCGGGAGAAAGATTTATCAGTTGTTCTATATTGGTTTCCGAGCCGGATTTTACAGACTCCTTTGCCAATGCTTCCGAAGGCCAGTCGCAGTATTCGCCCCGGCCAACAACCGTATCCCCGGCTCCCAGGGCAAAAATTATCTCGCAGTCGGCTGCGGTAAGTACCACAATGCGTTGAGCCGGAGCGTCAAGGATGACCTCACGCCCGGTCATATCAGTAAAGCTGAGGGCGGAAGACTGACCGTCTGAAACAGGCGGTTCATTTTGCCCGCAGCCGCTGATAAAAAGCAGCGTAATGCAAATCAGTACCAAAACAATAATTGAGCGCTTTTTTCTCATGGCGTTTCCTTTCTGTTAAAAAACAGGCTGCTTCTCCTAAACAGAGAAGCAGCCTGGCTGAGGTAGAAAGTTAAACTGATTCCACTTTAACCCCGCCGGGATCAATACGGTTCCGACGGATATTATCCACGATGCTTGCCTGCTTTCAGGCAATATTGAAAACATGATTATTGCTTAATACTTGCTTATTATATTAATAATTATATTTCATATTAATTATAAACCGGCAAAAACAGGCTGTCAATATTAGCCAGTTTTGCCGGCAGATATCAGGTATGGGGGGGAATTTCAGGTAACGCAGCATAATATATTTGGCATGATGCTCAACTGAGGTGAGGGGGTGAAGGAGGATTTATATATTTTTCCTCGAAAATATAGTAAATGGCAGAAGGGTGCTCGGACAGTAATGCAAGGCCTTTACCGGCCGATTATTCGGATGGATGTTCATAAGCTGCCTGGACAACAGTTTATGAATGAGCATCCCCTTCTGCCTTAATTGCCAAACAGACCTGATGTAAGGAGACAATATGACGGATACGCAGAAAGATAATGGAGAAATGATCTATGTTCAGGTAGAACCGGCAGATATAGATCTTTTTAATAAACTTTTGGAAGGATATGACAATATGGCCCTGGTATCCACTTTGGATGCACATTTGGGAAAGCTGGCTTTGAGGGTAGCCCGCTGCGCCAAAAAGGATATTATGGCCATACTGCATTGTTTGCCCATAACGGTTGCCATAGAGCAGGCTTAGTGTTTTACTGATTTTCCAGGCTTTCCAGTTCCCGCAGAATCCGTTCGCATTCACGGCCGTTATTGACGTATATATAGTACTCGCGTAATTCTTCAGCCAGTTGCTCCTGCAGCTGGTCTTTTTTTGCGGCTTTTTCTTCATCGCTCAGATCTGCGGCAGAAACGCTGCCGCTGCTGCAAAGATAGATACATAAAATGACTGCCAACAGCAATATGCATAATACCGGCAAAAGATTTTTCAGTCGTACTATCATGTGACGCCTCCGCATAAATGTTTTATGGCATTATTCCTTTTTTGACCCGGCTTGACCTGCTGAAAAACCGCCGCAAGTTCCGGCAAATTCCCCTTGCGTTCATGATACTAATGTGATATCATTTTTATATCAAACAAAGCTATGAAAGCTGTTTTGAAACAGGGAGGTCTTATTATGAATGAACGCAATAAAAATATCGCTGAACGCCCGGCGGCAAAGATCAATGGTTTTGCCGGGCTGCTGATTGCCCTGGCCATGATAGGCGCGGCTATTTACCTGATGATTTTGGGGATAAGCCGTAATATGCCAATTATGCTGCTGCCTTCCATGCTGCTTTTGCTTCTGGGTATACTGGGCATTTGCAGCCTGGTGATAGTTCAGCCCAACACCGCTGCAGTCATAACCTTTTTCGGAAAATATTCCGGGGTCATCCGTACTAATGGCATCTGGATGGTGGTTCCTTTTTCCGTATCTCATAAGGTATCGCTGCGGGTGCGCAATTTTAATACGGAAAAGCTGAAGGTCAACGATACCAACGGCAATCCGGTGGAGATAGCGGCAGTGGTGGTATTTAAGGTTGTTGATGCTGCCAAGGCTCTGCTGGATGTGGATGATTATGAGGAATTTGTTGAGATACAGTCCGAAACATCCCTGCGGCATGTAGCAGCCCAATATCCTTATGATGATTTTGATGCGGGCTGCCTTTCCCTGCGTTCCAACTCCGACGAAGTAAGCCGCGAACTGTTGCTGGAACTTGAGAGCCGCCTGAATCTGGCCGGAGTGGAGATAATCGAGGCCCGGCTGACCCATTTGGCCTATGCTACGGAAATTGCTTCCGCCATGCTTCAAAGACAACAGGCTTCCGCTATTCTTGCCGCCCGGCAGATCATTGTGGACGGCGCTGTGGGTATGGCTCAGATAGCCATAAATAAGCTGGAAGAAAACGGCGATCTGCAGTTGGATGAGGAGCGCAAGATCAATATGATAAATAATCTGATGGTATCGATTATCAGCGACAGCGCCGCACAGCCTGTAATAAACGTGGGGAGCATGTATTAACATGACCGGGCGCAAAAGCTTCCCTTTGCGGGTGGACTCAGATATATATGAGGCTGTAGCCAGATGGGCTGCCGATGATCTGCGCAGCGTCAACGGACATATTGAGTTTCTTTTGCGTGATGCTTTAAAAAAAGCCGGGCGCTTGCCGGAAAAAAACCGGAAAAGCCGCGCCAAAGCTGATAATATGTGATAGAATAGAAAGGTGTTAAGATGTCACGTACAGAAAAATGCCCTGAATGCGGCAGCCGCCGTATTGGCCAGGGTGAACTCAGCGGTTATGCCAATATGTATGTCAAAGGCCATGCTTTCCGCAGCAGCAAAATGATAGCAGAGGTTTGCAGCAGCTGCGGCCTGGTCATCTCGCTGCATGTGGCTCAGCCGGAAAAATTCGCTCCCAAGGAGCGCTAGGAGGAAGCCATGATCATCAAGTCAGAAGCCGAGCTTGCAGCTATGCAGGAGATCGGCCGTATTTGCGCTATTACTTTGCAAAAGATGGTGGAAGCATTAAAGCCGGGGATGACCACTAAAGAGCTGGATGAATACGGAGCCGGTATTCTGGAATTCTACGGGGCGGTATCTGCGCCCATTGCCTGCTATAATTTCCCCGGATACAACTGCATCAGCGTTAATGATGCGGTAGCCCATGGCATCCCTTCCGATAAAATAGTTATCCAGGAAGGGGATATAGTAAATATCGACGTTTCCGCCATGAAGGGCGGGTATTTTGGAGATAACAGCGGCAGCTTTCCTGTGGGAAAGGTCAAGCACAGCTATGAAAAGCTGATGAAGGCAGGCCGGGAGGCGCTGGAGCAGGCTATTGCCGCCGCTGTGGCAGGATTTCCTCTGAACGGTATCGGTTTGGCTGCGGAAAAATGCGCCCGCCGGCATGGTTATTGCACCATACGTAATCTTTGCGGTCATGGCGTGGGGCATACTCTCCATGATGATCCGGAATGTGTTTACAATTACCATGAAAAAAAAGACCGCCGTATCCTTCAGCCCGGCCTGGTCATAGCCATAGAACCCTTTGTTTCTGTTGGCGATAATTATGTGGAGGAGCTGGACGACGGCTGGACACTGAAAACACCTCATCGCCATCAGGTGGTGCAGTATGAGCATACAGTAATGGTACGGGAAGGCCAGCCGCCGCTGATCCTTACCCTGCCGGAATAAATCAAGGAGGAATATCATGCATAAAGTGATACTTGTCAGCGGCAGTCCCCGCAAAGACGGCAACAGTATGGCTGCCCTGCAGCTGGCTACTGAAGAATTGCAGGCAGCAGGTGTGGAGGCAGAGATAATTTCTTTGGCGGGCATGGATATCGGAGCCTGCCGGGCTTGCACTGCCTGTCAGTGCGGCAACGGCGGCTGTGTGATCAAGGACGGCGCAAATGAAATCTATGAAAAGATCCGCCATGCCGATGGCCTTATTCTGGCCGCGCCAGTCTATTTTGGTACTGCCAGGGGGGATATGATGAACTTTATCCAGCGCCTGGGCATGTATTCCGGCCGCAACGGCCGCTTTTTGGCAGGCATGGTCGGCGGGCCCATTGCTGTAGCCCGCCGGGGAGGTCATACCAATACTCTGAATGAGATGCTGATGTTCTGCTATATCTGCGGTATGACCGTCTGCGGCTCCAATTACTGGAATATGATGTTCGGCGCAAAACCCGGGCAGGTGCTGGAGGATGAGGAAGGTGTTTCCACTATCCGCACCTTTGCCCATAATGTGGCTGAGCTGATCAAAAAAGTGAGAGATTAAAGTGAGGCTGCTATGGATATGAAGAAGGCGATAGAAGAGCTGGAAGCGCTTCAGCTGAAAAGGCATGCTTATGAACATGCTTTGGGCGTGCTTTATCTGGATGCTGTTACCGTGGCCCCTTCCGGTACTGCAGAGGGCAGGGGCAGGACCATGGGAGTATTGTCCAAAGAAAGCCACAGGATATTCGCCAATGAAAAGACAGGCGAGCTTTTGGATTATCTGGGCGATCATCTGGATGAACTGGACTTGCAGACCAAAAGAGAGGTTGAGGAGCTTACCCGGGAATACCGGCAGATTTCCCGTATCCCCGCGGAAGAGTATGCCGCTTATTCTGTATTGATCAATAATGCCGAAGCTATATGGCATCAGGCTAAAGGGGAAAGTGATTTTGCTTCCTTCCGCCCCTATCTGGAAGAGATAATTGAGTACAACCGACGCTTTGCCGCTTATTATGACAGCAGTAAAAAACCTTATGATGCTCTGCTGGATCAGTATGAGCGGGGTACTTCCATGGAGGCTCTGGATAACTTTTTCTCTTTACTGAAAAAGCGTCTGGTGCCTTTACTGAGAAGTATTGGGGAAAAGCCGCAGATAGCAGACGACTTTCTTTACCGACCTTGCCCCATAGCCAAGCAGCGGCAGCTGGCTGAATATCTGATGGGGCTGTTGGGTATGGACAGGCGCTATTCGGCCATTGGCGAAACAGAGCATCCTTTTACCACCAATTTTAATAACCGGGATGTGCGTATTACCACCCATTATTGGCAGGATGATTTTGCCTCCGGCATGTTCAGCGTTATCCATGAGGGCGGTCATGCCCTTTATGAGCTGAATATAGCCGACGAGCTGCAGTATACCTGTTTGGGCACAGGTGTTTCTATGGGAGTGCATGAAAGCCAGTCCCGGTTTTATGAAAATATAATTGGCCGCTCCAAGCCTTTTCTCGGTTTCCTGCTGCCAAAATTGCAGGAGCTTTTCCCGGAGAATTTTGCTGATATCGATTTGGATATGTTTTACCGGGCAGTTAATAAGGTTCAGCCCTCCCTTATCCGTACTGAGGCGGATGAACTGACTTATCCTTTCCATATTATGGTCCGCTATGAGCTGGAAAAGCGTTTGATGGATGGGTCTTTGGCAGTGGCGGAACTGCCGGAAGCCTGGAACAGTCTTTACCGGGAGCTGCTGGGTGTGGAAGTGCCTGACGATAAGCACGGCGTTCTGCAGGACAGCCACTGGTCTGGAGGCAGTATCGGCTATTTCCCCTCATATGCGCTGGGCAGCGCTTACGGAGCGCAGATGCTGCATGTTATGGAAAGTGAAATGGATGTATGGGGGCCGGTGGCTGCCGGGGATCTGGCTTGGATCGGTAATTGGCTGAGAGAGAATATTCACCAGTTTGGCGGCTTGCGCACTCCTAAAGAAACGGTGGAGTATGCCTGCAGGGGAGAGTTCGACCCCGGCTATTATCTGGACTATCTGGAGAATAAATACAGCAGTATTTACGGACTCTAGGCTATATGACGAATAATCAGTAATTGGCCGTCAATATAGCTGCGTGGTATGGGTATATTTTCAAACAAAAACACCGGCCATTTTGGCCGGTGTTTTAATGCCTAAACATTTTTAAAATTTAATCACGTTGGCTATCATGTTCCTCAAACCCCAGCAGATCTTCATCCTCGACCTGTATCATAAGGGGAGCCACCTCATCTTGTTTATGCTTTTTATGTTTGCGTATGCCGGATCGTTTGCCATGAGACCGCCTGCGATACCTGGTCGAACGTATGATCAGCTTGCTGATGGTAAAGGCGATAACCGCCACCAGCAGGGATAGCAGTATTTTCAGCAGGACTCCGCCGAAAGTAACGACCCCGGGCTCGGCAAAAAAGCAGGTGAGTACAGACCCCAGCAGAGCCAGGAAAAGCGCGGGGAATACTGTCCCGCCGCGGGTGAGCACAGTCATTGCCGCAGTGGAAAGAGCCAGGGCTAACAGCCATAAAACAGCAGGAAAGGCAGTTCCTGCAGGATCCGGTGTTTTGGTCAGAAAAAGGCCGATGCTCCACAGGATAATAAAGACAAAGCAGATAATGGCAAAGATCAATAAACTTCCTATAAGCACAGGTATTAGCCGATAAGTTTGCGCGAATGGTTTGCTGCCCATAGGTCACCTCAGTTTAATATATAAATATTTACCTTATTTCTCCTTATTTCTGCATAATAAGACTTTTTCCTCCTTTGCTTGCAGCAATAAGTCATAATTTGGCAAACCTGAAGTTTATGCATAGCATAAAACTGACGGCTATGTTATAATCATATCCATGGAAAAAAGATTGGATAAAAAAAAGGATAATAAAGAAGAAGTCCGTGCTATCCGCAATAATAAACCGGGTAAAAACGGGCAAATGACCGGCAATAAAACAGCAGATCCAGGGATACGTCTGCAAAAATTTTTGGCGGAGAGGGGTATTGCTTCCCGCCGGGCTGCCGAAGAAATGATCTTGAGCGGCAGGGTAAGTGTTAATGGCAGACCAGTGAATGTGCTTGGCGTGAAAATAGATCCCGGTCGGGATAAGGTTTCTGTTGACGGCCTTGCCGTGAGCTGCCGGCCGGAAGAAAAACGCTATATACTTCTGTATAAACCGGCAGGATATATTTGCTCTGTCCATGACGAAAAAGGACGCAGGACCGTGCTTGATCTGCTGCCTGAAGTACAGTCCCGCATTTATCCTGTGGGAAGGCTGGACTATGATACTTCCGGTCTGTTGCTGCTGACCAATGACGGAGATCTTACCAATAAACTGCTGCATCCTTCTGCCCAGGTGGTAAAGACCTACCTAGCGGAAGTCAGGGGTGTGCCGGATCCCAGGGCATTGGATAAGCTGCGCCGCGGGGTTAAACTGGCTGACGGACTTACGGCTCCGGCTTCCGCCCGTATTATTAAAAGACGGGATAACGGCGCTTTGGTGGAGCTGCGTATCCACGAGGGCCGAAACCGTCAGGTACGCAGAATGCTGGAGACAGTGGGATATCCTGTGCTGCATCTGCGCCGCTCTGCCCTGGCTTTTTTGGATCTGCAGGGCTTAAAGCCCGGCCAGTGGCGGGAGCTCAGCGGCAGCGAGATAGCCAGGCTGAAGCAGCTTTAGAGGAGGGCTGGGCCATGAGTGAGCTGGGACTTATCCAAATATATACAGGCAGGGGCAAGGGTAAAAGCACCGCAGCCTTTGGGCTGGCGCTGCGAGCCTCCGGTTGGGGCTTGCACTGTGCTGTCATACAGTTCATGAAAGAAGGGGAATGGTACGGCGAATGCAGGGCTCTCGCCGATTTTCCGCTGATTGATATCTACTCCTATGGTATAGGCAAATTTTTGAAAAAGGGTACGTCTCCTGACGAAAGATCCAAAGAACTGGCTGCGGAAGCAATGGCCAGAGCCCGGCAATTGCTGGCAGACGATAATGTGGATATATTGATCCTGGACGAACTGGCTAACGCAGTTTATTTTGACTTGGTAAATGAAGAAGATGTTTTGGAACTGATGGCTGCCAAAAGGCCGGATCAGGAGTTGGTGATAACCGGACGCAATGCTACAGAGGCAATGATAGCCAAAGCGGATCTGGTATCGGAGATAAAAGAGATAAAGCATCCTTATAACAGCGGGGTGCAGGCCAGAAAGGGAATAGAATATTGAACAGGATAATAGTTATCGGCGGCGGACCTGCAGGGTTAATGGCGGCTATCTGTGCTGCTCAAGGCGGCGCCCAGGTCTCCTTATGGGAGCGTAACGGTAATATTGGCAAAAAGCTGGCTATCACCGGCAAAGGTCGCTGCAATATCACCAATATGACCGATGTTCCGGAGCTTGTAAAGCATATGCCGGGCAACGGCCGGTTTTTATACAGCGCGTTTTCCCGTTTTTCTGCAGATGATACCTGGGAGTTTTTTGAATCTTTGGGACTGCGGCTCAAGGTGGAGAGGGGACACCGGGTATTTCCGGCTTCTGATAATGCCCATGAGGTAGTGGAAATACTTACCAGAGCTCTTGCCGCCAATAATATACGGCTTCATTGCGGCTTGCGGGCTAAATCGCTGGCGATCCGGGATGGCCGGGTCTGCGGGGTTTATGATTATCCCGGACATCTGGAGGAGGCTGAGGCGGTTATCGTAGCTACAGGAGGAGTCACCTATCCGGCCACCGGCTCCACCGGCGATGGTTATGAATTAGCCCGACAGGCAGGGCACAGTATAGTTGCTCCCAGTCCTTCACTGGTACCTTTGGAAACAGAGGAAAGATGGCCGGCCAGCTTAGCCGGTTTATCTTTAAAAAATGTGGAAATGAGTATTTGCAGTGAGGGAAGGATTCTGGATAAAGCCTTTGGCGAAATGCTTTTTACCCATTTTGGTATATCTGGCCCAATTGTCCTCAGCCTTTCCAAAACAGTCACCGGTCAGCCCCGGCAGGGCAAAGGACTGACCGGGTTGATAGATCTGAAACCGGCACTCAGCGAGGAGCAGCTTGATCAGCGTCTGCAGCGTAATATGCAGAAGTTTTCTCGCAAACATTTCA
This sequence comes from uncultured Bacillota bacterium, assembly GCA_934271085.1. GTDB lineage: Bacteria > Bacillota > Dehalobacteriia > UBA4068 > UBA4068 > HGM13862. Next base: position 22,185 of record CAKQQU010000003.1, read on the forward strand.
TCAACAGTCTGGACGAGCTGCTGCCTGCCTCGCTGATCCCTGTTTTCGCAGATCTGGTGGGTATAGAGGCTCATAAGCCGGTAAATCAGATAACCCGCGAGGAGCGCAGAGAGATGCTTTATATGCTGAAGGGTCTGCCTGTAACAATAAAAGGGCCCCGTCCTATAGACGAGGCTATTGTTACTTCCGGCGGTGTCCGGGTGCAGGAAATAGATCCCCAGACAATGGCTTCCCGTATCATGCCCGGCCTTTACTTTGCAGGGGAAGTTATGGACGTGGATGGTTACACCGGAGGCTATAATTTGCAGGCCGCCTGGAGCAGCGGCTATGTGGCCGGAAGCAGTGCCGCTTCAGCTATTGAGCAATTTTAGGCAAAGTTCATTAAGGGCAGGATCAGGGTTGCTGTTGCAGAACTCTACCTGTCCTTTTTTGCTGCATCCGTTTAGCCAGCCTCTGGCTGCCAGCTGCCTTTTGGTCTCCCGGGCAGTACCTTCCGCCCCGTCAAAGATAGCAGCAGGATATCCCAAAGAACGGATAATGCTGTCCTGTACCAGAGGGAAATGGGTGCATCCCAGTACTATGCCGTCTATCGGCGGATAGCGGTAGGGAGCCAGCAGCTGATCCAAATAATCATCCAGTTGGCTGCCGCTGGTGATTCCCGCTTCCACCAGCTCTACTATGCCCGGCGCAGGCAGCAGCAAAAGCTGCGCCTGATCTTTATAGGCAGCCAGCAGTTTGGCGAATTTAGAGGCGCTGAGAGTCATGGCAGTGGCCATTACCAGGATGCGGCCTCCTTTTTTGCCGGTAACTGCAGGTTTTATGGCAGGTTCTATGCCAATGATGGGGATATCAGGATTATTGCTGCGGAGTATCTTGCAGGCTGCCGCTGTGGCGGTATTGCATGCCAGAACTATTGCTTTTGCCTTTTTCTGCAGCAGAAAATCCACATTTTTTACGGTAAGCCGGCAGACATCCTCTTTGCTGCGGGGACCATAAGGCGCATTCAGGGAATCTCCGAAATATATGTAATTTTCCTGCGGCATGATGCGGAGCAGTTGGCGCAGTACGCTTATGCCTCCCAGCCCTGAATCGAATACCGCGATAGGATCATGCTTATCCATGGTTTTGCCCAACCAATATCAGATTAAAAAATTAATTTTTTTTATTATATCATAATATCCTGGAATGGAAACAGTTAAAAATGACACTTGAGGTAAAATAAAGGATAATTGTCAAAAGCAACGAACTAATAAAAGTTAAGAAAAGTGATGAAAAAATTGGAGGTAAGAAAATGAGCGAGATTCTACGCAAAAGCATGGAGGTAGGCGGTCGCACCCTGACCCTGGAAACAGGACGTATGGCTAAGCAGGCCAGCGGATCCGTGCTTGTTAGCTATGGTGATACCATGGTACTGGCTTGCGCTACCATGAGTAATGAACCGCGTCAGGGCATCGATTTTTTCCCCCTGCAGGTAGAATATGAAGAAAAAATGTATGCTGTGGGCAAGATCCCCGGCGGTTTTATCAAAAGGGAAGGCCGTCCCAGTGAAAAAGCTATTTTAAGCTCACGCATCATTGACCGGCCTATGCGTCCCCTTTTCCCCAAAGGGTTCCGTAATGACGTGCAGATCGTTACCACCGTTCTTAGCGTGGATCAGGACAATGCTCCCGATATGACCGCCATGATCGGCGCTTCTGCTGCCGTTACTATTTCCAAGATCCCCTTTAACGGCCCTATTGCCGGTGTTACCATCGGGTTGATAGACGGCGAATATATAGTTAACCCCACTGTGGAGCAGGAAGAGATATCCGAGATGCATCTTTCTGTTGCCGGTACTGCTGATGCGGTGATGATGGTTGAGGCCGGGGCTAACGAGATCCCGGAGGAAGTCATTCTGGAAGGCATCATGTTCGCCCATGAACAGATCAAAAAAATCGTGGCAATGATCAACGATTTCCGGGCCGAAGCTTTGGAAATGGGGCTGGCTAAGGAAAAGCTGGAATTTGTCAAACCTGCCCCCGATCCGGAACTGGAAGCTGCCGTCCGGGCCGCCTGCGGCGATTCTTTCCGCGACGCTATGAAAAAATGCTCTGCTGAAAAGATCGGCAAGGAAGAGCGGGAAGCCATGTTTGCCGCCATCAATGAGAATGTTCAGGAACAGCTGGCAGAACAGTTCCCCAATCAGGAGGCTGTTATCGGCGAGGTCCTGTATACTATCGAAAAAGAAACCATGCGTTCCCTTATAGCCAAGGATAAGATCCGTATAGACGGCCGTCTTACCACAGAAGTCCGTCCTATCACCTGCGAGGTCGGCGTGCTGGCCCGCACTCACGGTTCTGCCCTCTTTACCCGCGGTCAGACTCAGATCCTTAATGCTCTGACCATGGGCATGGTATCCCAGGAGCAGACTCTGGACGGGATTTCTCCCGAAACCTCCAAGCGTTATATGCATCAGTACAATTTCCCGCCTTATTCCGTAGGCGAAGCCCGTCCCATGCGCGGCCCCGGCCGTCGCGAGATCGGTCACGGTGCTTTGGCCGAGCGGGCTTTGCTGCCGGTTATCCCGGATGAGGAAGTATTCCCCTATGCCTTGCGTCTGGTCTCCGAAGCTATCGAGTCCAACGGCTCTACTTCCATGGGCAGCGTCTGCGCCTCCACCCTTTCTTTGATGGATGCCGGCGTTCCCATCAGCGCTCCTGTTGCCGGCTGTGCCATGGGCCTGATAAAAGACGGCGATGATATCACCATCCTCACCGATATTCAGGGCATGGAAGACTTCCTGGGAGATATGGATTTCAAAGTTGCCGGTACGGAAAAGGGCGTTACAGCCATTCAGATGGATATCAAGATTGCCGGTATCGACAGAGAGATCCTGACCCGGGCTTTGGCTCAGGCCAGAGAAGGCAGAATGTTCATCATGGGCAAAATGCTGGAATGCATCAGCGCCCCCAGAGAGCATCTTTCTGAATATGCTCCGCGTATTATCACCATGCAGATCAATCCTGATAAGATCAGAGATGTCATCGGTTCCGGCGGCAAGATCATCAAGAAGATCGTGGAGATCACCGGCGCTGAGATCGATATCGAGGATGACGGCCGCATCTTTATTTCCAGCGTGGACGGTCAGAAGGGTGAAAAGGCCCAGCAGATCATTGAAACCATCGTAGCTGAACCGGTGGTAGGTCAGATATATAAAGGCATCGTGGTCAAGATCATGGAATTCGGCGCTTTTGTGGAGATCATTCCCGGCGTGCTGGGCAGCCCCGGTAAGGACGGTATGGTCCATATCAGCGAGCTTTCCAATAAGCGCGTAGGCAAGGTGGAGGATGTTTGTTCTGAAGGCGATATGATGTATGTTAAATGTATCGCCATCGATCAGGCTACCGGCAAAGTCAAGCTTTCCCGCAGGCAGGCTTTTGAAGACCTGGGTCTTGAACTGTAGCAGCTGTAATTTTATAAAAAACAAAAGGCTGGTTCCGAAAATATCGGAACCGGCCTTTTTTATGCCTATTTAACGGGTGACGGGCATATCATATTAAAAAAGGAGGGAGACGTATGTCAGATAATAAGCATCGCCTGATTATTGAGGACAGGGCCGGGATAATGCTCAGCGGAGTAACTGATGTAGCGGGATTTGATGACTGCCGCATTGAACTTACCGGCAGTTTTGGCGGACTGGATATTCTGGGGGAAGGATTGAAAATAGCATCCCTGGACTTGGAAGAGGGTAAAGTAAGCATCAGCGGCCGGATAGATGCCATAAGCTATGGTGAAAGCAAAGAAGATAAGAAAGCGCGCAATAAGGGGAAAAAGGCTCTGGCGCGCCTGCTTAAATAAATGGGAACTGATCTTCTGGAAGGCCAGCTTTATCAGATGGCTGCGGCTTTGATAGCAGGAATGGCCGGCGGAGCCTGCTTTTGTCTGTATCAGTATCTGGTATTTGGCCGTCATAAAGGGAGAAAAAAGGTTCTCCGCCGCAAATATATGCTGAAAGACGGTTTATTTGGCATTGGCTTGCTGGTATTATGGCTGATCTTTTGGTTTGGCTTTACCGATGGCTCATTAAGGGCGGCGGTATTTATCTGGTTAGCTTTAGGATTTGCTATTTTTATTCTGCTTATTTATCCTAACTGGTTGAAGCTATGGCATATCCTGCCCCATCCTGATAAGCGGCTTATCAGGAAAAAGGAGACCAAGGCAACCCGTAAGCTGCCTGTTGATAAACTGCTTAACGGTGGGGCCGCGGCTTATCTTAAATTTAACGGGGAAATAAGGAATAAATCCATATCGCTTAAGGAATTTTTGGCCCGTAAACTGCCTCATCGCCATTCGTCTGCCGACTCAGAGGATGATAATAAATAATATTAGCAATATTGTAGCTAGTTTGTACTTGATTTGTCCACAGATTGTTGATATAATGTGGATAAAGTTAATGAGCATGGGGATTATATGGAGTAATTCATCATGAAGATAGAGATACGCAATGCGCAGAATCTCAGCTTTCGGGAGAAGCAGGTGGTTGCTTTAAAGGAAAGCGGCGTATCGGCGACGAAAATTTCAAAACAGCTTAAACTGGCGGAAAGTACAGTTGCCACGCTTTATCAAAGAGCCAGAGCCAAAGGCTATGAAAGCGTTATTGTTCTGGATGGCGATATTCTGGGATTGTACGAAAGCGACGGATCCGAAGATGACCATTAATAGGGAAGCAAAGCCAAAACAGAAAAAAAAGTCTTTGCGCTGGATAAGCCTGTTAATATTGGGCCTAGCCTTGTTTTTTGTTATTCGTTTGGGCAATCAGATAGTAGAGTATAATGAGCTTAAAGACGAATTGGCTTATTATCAAAGCGAACTTGCTGTGGCCGAAGAGCAATACAATGAGCAACTGGCCCAGCAGGAGCTGCTTAATAATGACGCTTACATAGAAAGATTGGCCAGAGAAAAACTGGGTATGGTAAAAGAAGGGGAATCAGTGATCTCCATTCTGGATGAGAACAGTACCCAGGCCCCCAATCAGGGGGAAAATTATGATGTTGACAGTAATCCCGAATAATAGCCTGCAACTTCCATAAATCCAAAAACACCATGCCTTGCGCATGGTGTTTTTGGTTTCAGGGGTATTGGCATTTGCGGGTCAGGTCATTTCATTTATCCACAAATGTTTTCCCCGATACAGATAGTCTTGAGTATTTTGTGCTGTTTCCTCAGCTTTTTCCCGGCTGCCGCACAGCTTTGCCATAACATACGGCATTATCTTCCCGGTGATACCCGGGGGCAAGGGGGCGCTTAAAGGCGCATCCCAGATAAATGAATCATATCCTCTGGCCGCTGCCAGATGTGCCGCCAGACTCAAGCCGTCTGCGATAGCCGCGGCATTGCCGTAACCAAGCTCTTTGACCCGAGGTTTTCCGTTATCCATACACCAAAGAAGATATGCATCGTCTTTGCGGAACAGCGCTCCTTCATCGCAGAGAAAATCACCCAGAAAATTCAGCCAGTTAGCCGGGGTGCGCCTGATGAATCCATCCATATCTGCAGTCATCAGGGTATATATACGGTCGTACTCGGCAATATCCTGATATGATAAGGTGCCGGATCGCCATTTTTTCTTTTGCCCCGGGTCAAAGCGGGCCGGCAGCTCCATATGATTAAGCCGGTAACAGTGACAAAAACCCAAAGGCTGATAAAATGCCGGAATGTCGGTATAAAGCAGCAGCAGGCGGTATTGTTTGGCCAGGTCGGCATCTATTTCAGCCAGCAGATGCCGGGCATATCCCTTATGCTGATAGGCTGGGTCAGTACAAACGCCTACCAGATAAGCTACAGGTATCTGCTTGCCCAGTAATTGCATTTTATAGGGTGCATATTGCAGGCAGGAGACGATATTATCCGCTTCGTAAAGGCACAGACAACGTTCCGGCCGGTATATATTATGAAAATACCAACCTGTGTAGGGCATTTCTTCGCCAAACGCTTCTGTCCAAAGCCGTTTTACCTGTGGGGTATCTTTTTCGGAGGCGTATGAAATATGGATCATTCAGCTAACCTCAGATAATACTTTTTTTCCATGCGGCAGGGATGATAGCTTAACTTGGAACGCCGCAGTCCCGGGTCGCCCATATCTTCCGCCCTGTTGATGAAGGCGAACTGAGGATATTTGCCGGCGCAAAAGCAGTTTATGGCCTGATAAACACCGGGAATATCCGTATCACCCTTTTCGATATGGATGCAATAGGTATCTTTATTGAGCTGCTGTCCTATACTCAGGGCTATTACCTTATCATTGTTCAGCAGCGCCCAGCCTTCGCAATCAAGGTACTGCAGATCATTAAGGGCGTCTAGGCAACCGTTGTATTCCATTTTTGTTTCCGGATTATCCGGCTCCTGCCTGCTGAGCCATAGCTGCATCAGCCCGTAGCATTGAGGCAAAATACTTTTATCTATAGGCAGCAGCTGGCAATCGGGACAGGCGCGGGTAAAATGATGTATCTGATTGCGCTTGGCATCATATTTTCCACCTTTCAGCAGGGCAAGATCCTGCTGATTATAGATGTAATTGGCGCCCGGCTCATACTCTTGGGCCAGAAAACGTCCCGGCCATTGCTGTTCAAAGAGGTCCAGATCGGACTGGGATACTTCGCTAATCAGAAAATCTTTGCCCTGTTCACGGTAATCCGCTATCATGTGCTCGGTTGCGGCAAAAACAGCCTTATTGCTGGCGGATATGGGTACGCATATTGTATCCAGTCCCAGGTAGCCGCTTTTTACTACCAGCGCGTCATCCACAATATCCCAGGAATAAGGATCCCAGTTGCGCCACAGATAAAAGCTGGAAAAGCAATAAGTTATAAGCTGCCTTTCCCTGCCGGCAAGATAGGTGTCAAAAATCTCTTTATCACTTAATTGAACTGGTTTAAAATTCATGGTTTTCCTCAAGTACTGTTGAATATTATTTTAATATTGTTGTTTTTTTATGCTATATATCATATTATATGATATAATTAACAGCGCAACAAGGTGTATTCGGTATTATCGTAAACTTAAAAGGAGTTGGCAATGGAACAGTTTCTGATAAATGGCGTGGCTTTTACCATAGGCGGTATTACCGTCCGCTGGTATGGCATCATTATAAGCTGCGCTATGGCTTTAGGTATATATCTTGCATACAGGGAAGCTTTGCGGCAACATCAGAATACGGATCATTTGTTGAATATGATCCTCCTTCTGATACCCTGCTCGGTAATTGGCGCCAGGATTTATTATGTTATATTTAAATGGAGTTATTACAGCGCTCATCCCTCGGAGATTTTTCAGATATGGCAGGGCGGGATGGCTATTCACGGCGGAGTGATTGCAGGGATTTTGGTGGTCGTGATTTACTGCCTTGCCAAAAAGCAGAATTTTTTCCGTTGGGCGGATATAATGGCGCCCTCACTTATACTGGGACAGGCGATAGGCCGCTGGGGAAATTTTGCCAATCACGAAGCGTTTGGCCCTGTTATTGAGGACGGGTCGTTTTGGAGCTGGGTTCCTCTGCAGGTCTATGCCGACGGGGCTTATCATCATCCCACTTTTTTATATGAATCGATCTGGAATTTCGCTATTTTTGCCCTGCTTATGGTCTTGCTGCGGCGGGATCACCGCATCGGTACCGTTTTTTCGTTGTATCTTATTCTCTATTCCCTTGGCCGTTTCTTCATCGAGGCTTTGCGTACCGACAGCCTGATGCTGGGAGGGCTGAAGATGGCGCAGGTGATTTCTCTGGTGGGTATAGCTGCGGGTATCATTTTGCTGCTGATCCTCCGCAGGCAGCCTCAAGTTGATGTAACAACTTTTGAACCTGCCAGGGTTAAGCCTAAAAAAAATAAAAAGTGATGCCGGCGGTATTATGCTGCAGATATCCTTTTGCTATGAAAAAGAGCAGGTTGTTTAATACAGCCTGCTCTTTTTATGCATATTATCTTGTTTGATTTGGCTATGCCCAGTTTATTTGGACTTGCTTTTTTTAACGGGCAGAGGCGTCAACTGTTCCAGCAGAGGTATCAGCTTTTGCAACATAGCGGCATCCTCTATATCCAGCTGATAATGCTCCCTGGCGCCGGGATAAGGCACCCCGCAGGGCGCATCTGCCAGTAATTGTTCCAGCCCGGGCAGCTTTTTGACGAATACGCTGTTATCGCAGACCAGCAGTATCGGCTTATCATTGAGATAGGCCAGATATTCCCCGAACATTTTGCGATAACGCACCTGGCCGAAACTTTTGATCTGCTGGCAGACAAAATCCATATAATCTGCAGAGGTTGCCAAAATATCGCCTCCTAAAATATTTACCGGAAAAGAACAGCTCCCATCAGAGGGATGGGAGCTGCAAAGAATTATTACAGGGATATTGCCGGGATCAGCGTACGATGATCTCTTCGCGCTTTGCTCCCACGGAAACGTATTTGACCGGGCAGTTCATGGCCTTTTCTATCATCAAAACATAGTCCCGTGCTTCCTGAGGCAGGTCTTCCATGGTACGGCAGCCGGTAATATCAGCGCCTTTCCAGCCGGGGAAGTATTCTATTATGGGTTTGGCCTTATTAAGGTCTTCGCCTATGGGGAATTCTTCCACTCTTTTGCCGTCCACATCATAAGCCACCACTACAGGGATCTTATCCATATAAGAAAGAACGTCCATCTTAGTCAGGGCAAGCTCTGTGGCTCCCTGCATTGCCACGCCGTAGCGGGAAGCAACAATATCGAAACCGCCTACCCGACGGGGCCGGCCGGTAGCTGCGCCGTATTCTCCGCCTGCAGCACGGAGAGCCTCTGCCTCCTCGCCAAACATTTCGCAGGTAAAGGCACCTTCGCCTACGCAGGAGGAATAGGCTTTGATGACGCCAACCACGCAGTCCAGCTTGAGCCCGGGCACGCCTGCGCCTATAGGCGCATATGCGGAGATGGTGGAGGAACTGCTGGTGAAAGGATAGATGCCGAAATCTATATCACGCAGCGCGCCAAGCTGTGCCTCGAACATGATGCGTTTGCCTTCTGCCGCAGCTTTGCGCAGGTAGATGCCGGTATCACAGATATGGCCTTTAAGCGGATCGCCGTATTTTGCCAGCCAGTCCAGTATTTCCTGCAATTCGTAGGGTTTTTGCCCGTAAACATTTTTAATGGTAAGGTTTTTCCATTCCAGGATACCGGAGAGCCTTTCCCTGAGATAATCAGGGTGCAGCAGATCTCCCATACGCAGGGCCTTCTTCATATATTTATCGCCATACACAGGGCCGATACCCCGGCGGGTAGAACCGAATTTGGCATCTTTAAGCCTATCTTCTTCCAGGCAGTCCTGTGCTACATGATAGGGCATGCAAATAACTGCTTTATCGCTGATCTTGAGATTTTCGGGACCGATCTCGATGCCTGCTTCTCTTAATCTTCCCAGCTCGCCGGCGAGATGGGCAATGTCTATAGCCATGCCGTTACCCATAACGTTTACGATCTCGCTTCTGAGAATACCCGAGGGCAAAAGATTAAGAATAAATTTGCCTTTATCGTTTACAACAGTGTGACCCGCATTATTTCCTCCCTGGTAGCGGACTACGATATCCTGCTCCTGGGCGAGCATGTCTACCATTCTGCCTTTTCCTTCGTCACCCCAGTTGATGCCAGTAATTGCAGTCAACATTGACATTGCCTCCTTAAAGTATTCAAAGATGATGGGCTGAAGATAAATCAACAGCAGCCATATGACAATATAACAGATATATTATATAACTGCTTTTTTCATATGTCCAGTATTTACAAATAATCCTGGTATATTACCGGGCAGAGGCGGCATATTTTGTAAATAAAAGGGTCAATAAGGAGGATATATGGATAACTATCTGCAAAACGCCTGTGAGGCTTTATGGCGAAAATACAATGGACGGGGCCGGATTAAAGTTTTTGCTTCCACTGACGGAGGCGTTTTTCCGTTGCCGGGCGCGGGGGTAAAATTATTTATATATTCCTACGGGCAGTTGTGCTTATTGTCTGAAAGTACCACTGACATCAGCGGTATTTCGGAGTTTAATGAGCTTCCGGCATTGCCAAAAGAAAATTCCCAGGTGCCCTCTGCAGACTATGCGGGGCTGACCTATAATGTGGAGATAAATCATCCTGCTTTGGGCAACCAGAGAACAGCAATTCCTGTTTTTGACCGCGTTAAAACTGTTTGGAAAGTTTCTCCGTTGATAACCTTTATGCTTCCGGTGGAAAGCCGTTAAGGAGGTGCCGTATGCCTTATCCCATAATTCCCGAATACATCACTGTCCATCTGGGGGCACCCAGCGAAGCAGCGGAAAATGTTACGGTGCCTTTTATCGATTATATTAAAAACGTGGCTTCAGGGGAGATATATCCTACCTGGCCGGAGGAATCCCTTATTGCCAATATTCTGGCTCAGATAACTTTTGCCCTGAACCGTATCTATACGGAATGGTATCCCTCTCAGGGCTATGATTTTGATATAACGTCAGTGACCCAGTATGACCAAAGTTATGAGATGGGCCGGGAAATATTCGCCAATGTTTCAGCCCTGGTGGATACGTTGTTTAACAATTATGTAGTAAAAGGGGAAAGCATTATCCCGTATTTTACCCAGTATTGCAATGGTACCACTTCTGTTTGCGAAGGGCTTTCCCAATGGGGTACTGTGGAACTGGCAGATATGGGATACACAGCATTGGAAATACTAAGGCATTATTATGGCGATGATATAAATTTAGTGGAGAATGCCCCTACCGGAGAAAATCTTCCCAGCTATCCGGGATTGCCTCTGGCCCTCGGTACTGCAGGGGAGGAAGTGCGTATCCTGCAGCGGGAGCTGAACCGCATTAGCCGCAATTTCCCGGCCATCCCCCATGTGGAGGTAAATGTGGGGGTAGATGACGCTGCAACAGCCGCCGCTGTGACTGCCTTTCAGGAAATATTTGACCTGCCGGTCACCGGTATAGTTGATAAAGCCACCTGGTATGCAATAAAGCGAAAGTACGTGGCTGTAAAGGGATTGGGAGAGCTGTTAGGCGAAGGTATTTCCTATTCGGAAGCGGAGAGGCTGTATCCTCGTCAGCTGCAGTTGGGAGACAGCGGCAACGAAGTAAGGATAGTTCAGTATTACCTTGACGTTATTTCTTATTTTGAACCGGATATTCCGGCTACCGGCGCTAACGGAAACTTTGATGAAGCAACGGAGACTGCGCTTAAGGCTTTTCAGGAAAAATACGGCCTTGAACCAACAGGTATTGCCGACAGGGAAACCTGGGATGCTCTGACAGTACGTTATAATGTGCTTATAAACACCTTGCCGGAAGAATACCAGGAATATGCTTCGCTTATTTATCCCAGCAGCGTACTGGTGCCCGGCAGTACCGGCCAGTCGGTAATTACCCTGCAGAAGGCTATTAACAGCATTGCCGAAACTGACAGTAATGTACCCACCGTACAGGTTACCGGCTATTTTGGGCAGGAGCTCCAGGAAGCTGTATCTTATTTGCAGATGATATACGGTTTTCCGGTGACCGGTTATGTGGGTCCGCTGCTGTGGAAAACGATTATCAGCCAAAGCCAGGGTGATCTTTAAAACAGCGTTTGATTTTTAGTAATGAGCCGCGCCATATGAAAGTTTGTCGGAAATATACTATAATTATTATATTAAGTTTATATTGCATTTTTCAGTTGCCAGTGCTATAATGCAGAAGAAAGAGTGTTGCCTGTTGGAAAGTGGGAATATTTCCCACTTTTTCTTTTGAGTAAGGGGAGCATATGGCTAAAAAGAAAGGTGTTTGTGTCGATTACAACAAAATAGAAAAAGATGTTTGGCGGCTGGCTGAACCTCTTTGTCTGGAATGTGCCTGCGAACTTATTGATGTGGAGTTTGTTCAGGAAGCCGGAAACTGGTATCTGCGTCTGTTTATCGACAGAGATTCCGGTGTGGATCATGCTCTTTGCGAACAGGTAAGCGAACTTGTCAGCGATGCTTTGGATATTGCCGACCCCATCAGTCAAAGCTATTATCTGGAAATAAGCTCTCCCGGGCTGGAACGTCCGCTCCGGCGGGAACAGGATTTTATCCGCTATGCCGGCAAAGAGATAGCTGTCCGCCTGTATGCGCCTGTGGATGGGAAAAAGGAATTCCGGGGGGTCTTGGGCGGCATGGAAAACGGGCAATTATTTATGACCTGTGGTGAGGAAAAACTGCGTTTTCCCCAGGAGCAGATAGCTAAAGCTCATCTGGTGGCAGATATTTAGGCTGCCTGATGAGTTTAAATAGTTGGAATTAATTTAAGGAGTGTTATAGGATGAACGTGGAATTCATTGAGGCTCTGAAGGATCTGGAAAAAGAGCGCGGCATTCAGATGGATGTTTTGATAGAAGCCATTGAAGCGGCGCTGATCTCGGCCTACAAAAAGCATTATGGTTCTTCGCAGAACGTAAGGGTGGAGATCAACCGCAACAGCGGCGAGATCCGGGTCATCTACCGCAAAGATGTTGTCAGGGAAGTGGAGGATCCTGCCACCCAAATGTCCTTGGCAGAAGCCCAGCAGTATGATCCCGAATTTGAAGAGGGAGATATTTTTGAATCTGAGGTAACTCCCCGCAGTTTCGGCCGTATTGCCGCCCAGACTGCCAAGCATGTTGTGGTGCAGCGTATAAGGGAAGCTGAGCGCAATATGGTATATGACCAGTTTTCTACCCGCAAGGATGATATCATTGCCGCAACAGTGCTGCGTGTGGAAGGCAAGAACGTTTATATGGATCTGGGCAAGGCTGAGGCCCTGCTGGCTCCTTCCGAGCAGATACCCAGGGAAACTTACCGCACCGGCAGAAGGATGAAGGTATATGTTCTGGAAGTTCGCAAAACTTCCAAAGGACCGCAGATCATGGTATCCCGCACCCATCCCGGACTGCTGCGCTGCCTTTTCGAACGGGAAGTTCCCGAGATCCATGACGGTACCGTGGAGATAAAATCCGTAGTCCGCGAACCGGGATGGCGCTCCAAAATAGCTGTTTACAGTAAAAACAGCAATGTGGATCCTGTTGGCGCATGCGTTGGCGCTAAAGGTATGCGTGTGCAGAATATAGTTAATGAGCTGGACGGCGAGAAGATCGAGATAATACGTTGGGACGAAAACCCGGCCATTTATGTCAGCAATGCCCTTTCTCCGGCCAAAGCTATTTCTGTGGAAATAGATGAAGAGGAGAAATTTACCAGAGTGGTAGTCCCCGATTTCCAACTTTCCCTGGCTATAGGCAAAGAGGGACAGAATGCCCGACTGGCTGCCCGGCTGACCGGTTGGAAGATAGATATCAAAAGCGAAAGTCAGATGTCCCAGCTTGAAGATGGCGGAGAGGATTTATCCGAGCAATTTGATCCCGAATTGCTGGCAGAAGACGGGGATATCCTGTTTGAGCAGACGAAGGAGTAACAGCTAATGAAGAGGTTGCCGCAAAGGATGTGTGCAGTCTGCAGGGAGAGCAGGCCAAAAGGCGAGCTGCTGCGGGTATTGCGTACGCCGGAAGGCATGGTTTGCCTTGATTTCAGCGGGAAAAAGTCCGGACGCGGAGCATATATCTGCTATGATCCGGAATGTCTGAAAAAGGCCAGAAAACAGCATTCTCTGGAAAGGGCTTTAAAATGCCAGATACCGGAAGATATCTGGGAGCAACTGACAGAGGCTTTGAAAGCGGGGGCAGATCATGAGGGAACCGAATGAAACTCAGCTTTCCCGCATAGCCGGTTATCTGGGAATAGCCCAGAAGGCAGGCAAGATCGTGGCCGGGGACAATCTGGCAAAGGAAGCTCTTATAAAGAAAAAAGCCGAGCTTTTGGTATTGGCTAATGACGCCGCCCAATGGGTTAAGGATGAATTGATCTCCCTGGCCGATGCTGAGTCAGTACCCATGATTTTCTGGCCGGATAAAACAGGGCTTGGCTTGCTGGTGGGTAAAAGCCCCAGGGGAGCTTTGGTCGTGCTGGATAAGGGATTTGCAAAGGCCATCGTTAAAGTAATTGGGGAATAAATTATCCCCGGTTTCCATAAAAGAGCTAATAGAGGATTAAGGAGTGGTAGGTTTGGCGAAAATAAAGATATATGAATTGGCAAAAGAGCTTTCTGTGGAAAGTAAGGATATTATCCGCAGGCTCAATAAAATGGGTGTAGAGGTCAAAAACCATATGAGCAGTATCAGCCCTAAGGATGCGGACGCCATTCGTAACAGTTTTGGCGCTGAGCAGGGAACTGCTGCTGCACCGGGAGGTTTTGTGCCAAGGGTAAAGCGTATTCCCAAGGCTGTGGCAGCTCAGGAACAGACTGCAGGGCCGGTGGATTCTCCCGATAAAGTTAAAGAATCTCCGGAAGAGCCTTCTGCGGTAGTTATCGAGAAAAAGGATACCGCCCCGGCTGTCAGCGCCAATACTGCGCCTGCGACTGCGCCTGCGGCAGATAAGCATACTGAGCCTGCGCTTCCCCAAGAAAAAAGCAGTCCCAGTCAGGATACAGGGAAAACTGCCCCCCTGGTAAAAGAAGCTGAGGCTGCAGAACCGCAGAAAAAACCTGTGGATGTGGAAACAAAAGCGGCAGCAAAGCCTGGTGTTGCCGAAGAAAAGGCAACTGTAAAGGCGGTTGAAGAAGACAGCCGCCCACCGCGTCCCGCTGCTTTGGCAAAAGCAGATAATAAAGATGATTCGCCTGAAGCCAAGGGCGCGGCAGTATCCAAACCTACTGAAAACAATAACGCCAAATCTCAGAACCGTTACAGCAACGACAGGCCTCAGAATAATAACCGCTCTTATCAGAATCAGCGTCCTCAGGAAGGCCGCAGCAACGACCGCAACGGCAACGATAACAAATACCGGGGCAACCGTAATAATGACCGCCCGGGAGATCGCAATAATAACAGTTATCAGGGTAAACGTAATAATGACCGCCCCCAGGGGGACCGTCCTGCCGGTAACCGTCCTCAGAACAATCGTCCCCAAGGCAACCGTCCTGCCGCAAATAATAAGCCGGCAGCCAAGAATGACGATGCTTTTCCCGTAGAGACTAAGCCCAGCAATTACCGTCCCAATAATAAGAAAGTCTTTGTTAAGGATCTGGTATTTGAGCGTAACGCGGAAGAAGAGAAAATGCGCAACCGCAACTCCAACCGCAAGGGCAAGGGGCGTAAAGACAACCGTAACAATAAGAAAGAGGTAAAGGTGGTCATGCCGCCGGTCACTCCCAAAAAGATCACTATTGGCGAGACCGTTATTTTAGGCGAACTGGCCAAGACCATGGGCAAGAGCGCCGGGGAGATCATCAAAAAGCTGTTTGGCATGGGCATCATGGCTACCATAAATCAGGAGCTGGATGCAGATACCGCTATCCTGCTGGCAGACGAGTTTGGCGTTACCGTAGAGGTAAGGGCTGATAAAGCAGCCGAAATCATGGAAGATATTGTGGACGATGAAGGCGATATGAAAGAACGTCCGCCGGTAGTCACCATTATGGGCCATGTAGATCACGGCAAGACCTCGCTGCTGGACGCTATTCGCCACACCAATGTGGTATCCGGAGAGGCTGGTGGCATCACCCAGCATATCGGCGCTTATCAGGTGGAGATAAAGGGAAAGAAGATCACTTTCCTGGATACTCCCGGTCACGAGGCCTTTACTGCCATGCGCGCCCGCGGCGCTAATATGACAGATATTGCCATCATTGTAGTCGCGGCAGATGACGGCGTTATGCCCCAGACTGTGGAAGCTATCAACCATTCCAAGGCGGCTGGCGTGCCCATCATCATCGCTATCAACAAAATAGATAAGCCGGGAGCTGATCCTACCAGGGTCAAGCAGGAACTTACCGAATACGGCCTGGTCAGCGAGGATTGGGGCGGCGATACCATCATGGTCGAAGTTTCCGCCAAAGCCCGCCTGCATCTGGAAGAGCTGCTGGAAATGATACTGCTTGTGGCTGAGATGGGTGAGCTGAAAGCAAACTATGACCGTCAGGCCCGTGGCGTGGTAGTGGAAGCCAAGCTGGATAAGAACAGAGGCCCCATCGCCACCCTGCTGGTGCAGAAGGGTACGCTTTACGCAGGGGATAATATCCTGGCAGGCGCTGCCTTCGGTAAAGTCCGTGCCATGCATGACGATAAAGGCCGCAAAGTACGTTCCGCCGTGCCCTCCACTCCTGTGGAGGTGTTGGGATTCTCTGATGTGCCTACTGCCGGCGAGATCTTTGTGGTGGTCAAGGATGAGAAGGATGCCCGTATGGTGGCTGCCAAGCAGAGTATGAAGAAGAGGGAAGAAGAACTGCACCGGGCAGCCAAGATCAGCCTGGATAATCTGTTCGAGCAGATAGCCGAGGGCGAGATCAAAGAGCTGAACCTGGTAGTCAAGGCAGATGTTCAGGGCTCTGTGGAAGCCCTGATCCAGAGCCTGGTCAAGCTGAATACCGACGAGGTCAAAGTCAATGTGATCCACTCCGGAGTTGGCGCGGTATCGGAAAGCGATGTTATGCTGGCTTCCGCTTCCAATGCGATCATTCTGGGCTTTAATATCATTGCTCCGGCTGCCGCCCGTGCCGCTGCCGAGGCTGCAGATGTGGATATTCGTCTTTACCGCGTTATTTATGACGCGCTGGAAGATATCAAGCTGGCCATGAGCGGCTTGCTGGCTCCGGAATACAAGGAGAGGATTATCGGTCACGTGGATATCAGACAGGTCATCCATGTGCCTAAAGTTGGCTTTATTGCCGGCTCCTATGTTACCGATGGTAAAGTCACCCGCAATGCCCTGGTGCGGGTCATCCGCAATAACGCTATTATCGCTGATGACAAGATCCAGAGCCTGCGTCGTTTTAAAGACGACGCCAAAGAGGTATTGCAGGGATTTGAATGTGGTATCTGCCTGGAGAATTTCCATGATGTCAAGGAAGGCGATTCTCTGGAAGTTTACGAAATGGAAGAGATAGCCAGACAATTATAAGAGGTATATATGGCAAAACACAGAGTAGAAAGACTGGCCGGTGAAGTGCAAAAGGAAGTGGCGGATATCCTTAACCGCGAGATAAAGGACCCCCGCTTGGGTATGGTTTCGGTAGTAGCGGTGGATATCGCTCCTGACGGCTGCTCGGCCAGAATATATGTGAGCCCTATGATGAACGACAGCGATAAGCAGGGTGTAGAGGCTGCATTAAACAGCGCTAAAGGCTATATCCGCCGGGAGCTGGGCAAAAGGCTCAAGACCCGGACTATTCCGGAGCTGCTTTTTCAGGTAGATGAATCCATCGCTTACGGCGTGCGCATGAGCCATATCGTGGAGGAGCAGGTAGCTGCTGATGAAAGGGCAGCGCAGGGTCGCCCGCCTATTGAAGAGGGCACTTATAAGGAATAAGACTGCGAGGTTTTTATGAAGCAGGATTACAGTAAAATGATAGAATTTCTGCGGGATCAGCATAATATGCTGATCTGTGGCCACGAGCAGCCTGACGGCGACTGTCTGGGTTCCATGACAGGCGTATATAATGCCTTTGACGGTGCCAGCAAAAACTGGTATATGGTGCTGCCGGACGCTGTTCCCCAGAACCTGACTTATCTGCCTGGGCTGGAGTATGCCATCAGCCCGGAGCAGATAGATTTTCCGGTGGAGGCAGTGTTGATGCTGGATGGCCGGGGTCTGCACCGCACCGGTCAATGGTTGGCTCCTTATCTGGAGGGCCGCCGGGTCTACTGTGTGGATCATCATATGGGGACATCCTTTGACGGCGATCATCTGGTGCTGGAGCCGGAGGCTTCTGCCACTGCGGAGATCATCGCCGCAATAGTGGAAGAAGCAGGGATAAAGCTGGATACAGCAACCGCCACCTGTCTTTACAGCGGCATTGTGGCTGATACAGGCTGCTTTCGTTTTCTTAATACCACTCAGCGCAGTTTACATCAGGCAGCGCAAATGCTGCCTCTGGTAGATATAGAAGAAGTGCGCATCCATCTTTTTGAGGATTGCTCCCTGCCTAATCTGCGGATGAAGGGCTACTGTTGCCAGCATCTGCAGATTGCGGCGGACGGGCTTATCTGCTATGCAGTGCTGGATAAGCAGACCATGGCAGATTGCGGCGGTAATTTAAGCGAAACTTACGGCATAGTTAATTACACCCTGATGCCCCATGGGGTCAAGCTGGGTATTCTTTTTGAAGAGCATGACGAATTTGTTAAGGTAAGTTTCCGCTCACGCCATGGTTACAGCGTCAACGGGTTGGCCCATTCTCTGGGGGGCGGCGGCCATGAGCTGGCTGCCGGAGCCCGTATCCGGGAACCCCTGGATAAGGCTGTGCCAATAGTCATCAATGCTGCAAAGGAACTATTTGCCAAATGAGCTATGACGGCTTCATCAATTTATATAAAGAAGTAGGCGGCAGCTCTCAAAACGCAGTATCTGCCATAAAGCATATACTTCACGCTAAGGTCGGACATTGCGGGACATTGGATCCTCTGGCCAGCGGAGTGCTGCCTGTTTGTGTAGGCAAGGCTACCCGCCTTGCAGAACTGGTTATGACCGGTGAAAAAAAATATATTGGTACTGTCTGCTTTGGCCGGGCTACCGACAGTTACGATGCCGGCGGCGAAATTACTGTCCAGGCGGATGCTTCTGCTGTTACCCAGCAGGCTGTAGCAGCCGTTATCCCCGGTTTTATCGGGGATATCATGCAGACTGCGCCGGTGATCTCTGCCCTGAAAAAGGACGGATTGCCCCTGTATAAGCGGGCCAGAAGGGGGGAGCAGGTAACTGCACCTACCCGCCAGGTGCATATAGATGATATTCGGCTGCTGGATTTTACTCCAGGCTCTCTGGCCTATGCCAAAATAGAGGTGACCTGCGGCCATGGGGTATATATCCGCTCCCTGGCTCATGATCTGGGTGAGGCCCTGGGCTATCCCGCTTATCTCAGCGCTCTGGAGCGCATCAGTTGCGGTAAGTTTGATAAAGAGGATGCCTATACTCTGGAGCAGATTAGGCAGATGTTTGCGGCAGGGGATACGGGATTTATCATTCCCATGGAGGATAAAATAGGCTTTTTGCCTGCTATTACCGCAGATAAAAGGCAGCTTCAATCGGTAAGCCATGGTAATGATCTGCGTTGCAGCGGACAGACCCCCGGAACCTTGCTGCGTATTTGCGATGAAGGAGGCAAGCTGGCTGCTTTGGCAAAAGTCAGTACAGACGGCAGATGGGCGCAGGTGAGCAAAGTTTTTATTGAAGCCCAAAACGATCTGGCCTGCGCTATCGGTAATTTTGACGGATTGCATCTGGGGCACAGAGCGCTGTTTAAGTCCTTGCATCAGCAGAAGCTGGAACGGGGCTGCCGTACCGCGGTGCTGACTTTTGAGCCCCATCCATTGAAGGTCATCCGCGGTGAGGCGCCGCCTTTGCTTACTTCCGAAGAATTAAAAAATGATATGTTGACTCAGTACTTTGATATAGACAAAGTGGTAACTCTGGAATTCGATCAGCAGGTGATGAACAGCAGTCCCGAGGAGTTTGTTGAGGAGATAATCTGCCGCAGGTTAAAGGCAACTTCTCTGGTGGTGGGTTTCAATTTCACCTTTGCCAGCAAGGGACAGGGAGATTCGGCCCTGCTGCGCCAACTGGCCGGAGAGAAGGGCATCGATGTTACTGTGGTGGATGAGGTCGACAGCGAATACGGTACGGTCAGCTCCACTCAGATCCGCCGTCATCTGGCGGAAGGGGATATGGAAGCAGTTAATAATATGCTGGGATATTGGTTCGTTATGGAAGGTATGGTCATCCACGGAAATCATCTGGGCCGAACTCTTGGCTTTCCCACTGCCAATTTCCGGGTAGCCGCTGACCAGGCTATGCCGCCAAAGGGAGTCTACGCGGTGCGGATTCAGCATGGGGAGCATACCTATGACGGAGTGGCAAATTTCGGATTCAAGCCTACTGTAGGTGGCGAAGATGAACCTTTGGTAGAGGCATTTCTCTTTGATACGGAGCAGGATCTTTACGGGGAGAATATCCGGGTATGGTTCGGCAAATTTTTGCGCCCTGAAAAACGGTTTTCGGGAATAGAGGAACTGCGCCGGCAGATAGCGGCCAACTGCCGGGAAGCAAGGGAATTTTTTGCGCAAATTCCTGCCAACAGCCACTTGCCAAAGCCGCTGGTTTAGGATATAATAAACTTTGCTTGCACCCGAACTCGGAAAAGCGATACTCCAACGCTTTCTTAGTTACGGGCTTGTATAAAAAATTTAGGAGGAAAACAATGGACGCTGCAACTAAAAAAGAAATCATTGAGAAATTCGCTATTCATGAAGGCGATACCGGTTCTCCGGAAGTTCAGATCGCTGTTCTGAGCCATCAGATCGCTCATCTGACCGAACATCTGAAAGTACACAAAAAAGACTTTCATAGCCGCCGCGGTCTGCTGAAAATGGTTGGCCGCCGTCGTTCCCTGCTGAACTATCTGAAGAGCAGAGATATTGACCGTTACCGCAAGATCATTACCGAGCTCGGTCTGCGCCGCTAATTTCAGCGAAACAGTAACCCTGAATATTGTTATTAAAATAGCCAGTTGCCTTAGGCAACTGGCTATTTTTTGAATCAATTATTATTTGATTTCAACGCAAGCGGAATAAAGACAATGTGTTTGCATCAAATAACATAATATTGGTGTATAATGCCGGCAGTTATGTTGGCTGCCTGCTGAATACCGGCTGTTTACTTGCGTACTTGCTCCCCGGCTTTAAGTTCATTGAAGTGGTCGCGGGTCAATTTCGCGATAACCCCGGAGAGAGCTGCTAGGGCAATCAGGTTGGGAATAGCCATCATGCCGTTTAAGGTATCGGAGATATCCCATACCAGACCCAGATCCATAGTAGCGCCGGCAATTACTACCAGAATGAATATTACCTGATAGAAACGGATGGCTTTTGTGCCGAAAAGATATTCCACACAACGTGAACCGTAAAGCCCCCAGCCAATGGCGGTAGAGAAAGCAAAGCAGAAAATGGCTACAGCCATAAAGATGGTGGCAAAATCCTGGCCAAGAAGAGTGCTGAAAGCAGATGTGGTAAGTTCTATACCGGCGTTTTGCCCCCAGGTGATATCAACGCCGCTCATCAGGATAACCAGCGCGGTAAGTGTGCAGATGACGATGGTATCGATGAATACTTCAAATACGCCGTATATTCCCTGCTGCACAGGGCCTTTGGTATCTGCGGCCGCATGAGCGATAGGTGAGGATCCCAGCCCGGCCTCATTGGAGAACATGCCCCGGGAGAAACCGCGGCGCATGGCCATCATGATACCGAAACCGGCTGCTCCGCCGCCGATAGCCCGGAAATCACCGAAAGCACAGCTGAAGATCATGCTGAAAGCAGAGCCAATATTCTGGATATTGGCAAAGATAATTACCAGGGCAAAAATGATGTAAATAGCTGCCATAAAAGGTACCAGTTTTTCGGTGACAGCGCCGATACGTTTAATACCGCCAATAAGGATTAGCCCCAGTAATATTGCCAGAATGATACCAATGATAAGATATGTGACATTGGATTCGATACCGGAGAAATTAGTGATAACATTATTAAATGCGCTGGAAATGGTATTAATCTGGGCAATATTGCCTATGCCGAAAGAGGCCAGCGTACCCAGAATGCAGAAAATAGCTGCCAGCCATTTCCAGTTTTTGCCAAGACCGTTTTTGATATAATACATAGGCCCGCCGATCCAGTCGCCTTTTTTATTGCGCTCCCTGTAGCGGATCGCCAAAACGATCTCGGAATATTTGGTAGCCATGCCCAGCAGGGCCGCTACCCACATCCAAAAAACAGCGCCGGGTCCGCCCAGGGCGATGGCCCCTGCCACACCGGCTATATTGCCGGTTCCCACGGTTGCGGACAAAGCGGTGGAAACAGCCTGGAAGGGCGTTACCGCTCCTTTATCAGCAGTTTTTTCTTTTTTAAATATCTTACCCAGGGTATTCTTCATTACATAGCCGAATTTGCCGAATTGTACACCATGGGTGCGGATAGTCAGCCAAAGACCAATGCCCAGTAAAAGGATCATTAATGGCCATCCCCAGATTACACTGTTTACTGCACCGTTGATCTCCGCTACAGAATTAAGAAAGCTTTCCAAAAAAATAGCGCTCCTTTCAAAATCTATTATTGTATGTATGATGGGCATGAAATCATTTGGAGCATGCTTTTAATATAATATGGATAATTGCCCTGATATCTGTATGCCAAAAGATTCATTGCCATCTGACATATTATAATATGATAAACTATTAGCAACTTCCAGTCAAGAAAAATGGTATAAAAAATATATCCCTCTTGACAAAGAACTTTTTAGGGATTAAACTAATTGCTAGTTTCATATGTTAAAAGCCATGATGTGGAAATAGTAACCCCTGTGGTAATGAACAGAGAGCTGCCGGCTGCTGAGAGGCGCACAGGAAGCAGGGACGAATACATCCGCGGAGCTGCGCACCGAACGGGAAACTCAGTAGGCTGCGACGGTTGGCGGCCGTTAAAGCGCCGGGACTATAAAACCTTTTTACAGGGGAGTAGTTCATTGAGGCGGCAAAAGCCGCAAACCTTGGGTGGTACCGCGAGATCTGCCTCTCGCCCCTTGGATGGGGCGGGAGTTTTTTTATACCCGTCCTTCAGGCAGTATTATGCCTAATGAAAGGAGCTTTTTGATGATCATTACTGATTTTTTGGAAAAAAACGCCAGGCTGTATCCTGACGAAGTAGCGTTGGTGGAAGTTAATCCGGAGCATAACCCTCATTCTGAATCATGGAAAGAGCTGAATCTGGTGGAATCCGACCCGGAAAATCCTTATCGCCGGGAAATAAGCTGGCAGGATTTTGAATGCCGCGCCAACCGTTTTGCCAATCTGCTGTTGGCTCATGGTATAGGAAAAGGAGATAAGGTTGCTATCCTGCTTATGAACTGCCTGGAATGGCTGCCCATTTATTTCGGTATCCTTAAAACTGGGGCATTGGCTGTGCCTCTGAATTACCGTTATGCTGCTGACGAAATAAAATACTGTTTGGATCTGGCGGATGTTTCTCTGCTGGTATTCGGCCCGGAATTTACGGAACGGGTCAATTCTATCAGGCAGGATATTCCGAAAGTAAAAAAACTGATCTATGTTGGGGCAGATTGTCCTGATTATGCCATGAGTTATTATAAATTTATAACTTATTGCTCCAGCAGAAAGCCGTTGATCGAACTTTCGGATGAAGATGATGCGGCCATTTATTTTTCCTCGGGGACTACCGGTTTTCCCAAAGCTATTCTACATAATCACGAAAGCCTGCGTCATGCCGCCCTGTGTGAACAGGCTCATCATAATCAGCGTCATGACGACTGCTTTCTCTGCATACCTCCTCTGTACCATACCGGTGCAAAGATGCACTGGTTTGGCAGCCTGATATCTGCCAGCAAGGCGGTACTGCTGCGGGGAGTCAGCCCCAAATGGATACTGGAGACTGCATCTTTGGAAAAAGCCTCCATCGTATGGCTGCTTGTTCCCTGGGCCCAGGATATTCTGGACGCTTTGGACAGAGGTGATTTAAAGCTTGAAGATTATGATCTGTCCCACTGGCGTCTTATGCATATTGGCGCCCAGCCTGTTCCTCCCAGCCTGATCCGCCGCTGGCATGAGCGTTTTCCCGATCATGAATATGATACCAATTACGGCCTTTCTGAATCCATAGGCCCCGGCTGCGTGCATCTGGGAGTAGGGAATATGCATAAAGTTGGCGCTATAGGCAAGGCAGGTTTCGGTTGGGAAACGAAGATAGTGGACGAGCAGGGCAGGGAAGTGGCTCCGGAAGAAGTGGGAGAACTGCTGGTCAAGGGACCGGGAGTTATGACCTGCTATTATAAGGATGAAAAGGCCACTGCCGAGGTATTGAAGGATGGCTGGCTGTATACCGGCGATATGGCAAAAATGGATGAAGACGGTTTTATATATTTGGTAGACCGCAAAAAAGATGTTATAATAACCGGTGGTGAAAATATTTATCCCGTACAGATAGAAGATTTTCTGCGCAGCTGCCCCTGGGTCAAGGATGCTGCGGTTATCGGACGGGCTCATAAACGTCTGGGGGAGATTGCTTCCGCTATTGTAGAGCTTAAAGAGGGGGCAGAATGCACCGAAGCAGATATTGAAGAATTCTGCCAGGCTTTGCCCAGATATAAGCGTCCCAGGGAGATCATTTTTGATAAGATACCCCGTAATCCCACAGGAAAGATAGAAAAACCCAAGCTGCGCCAGAAATACGGTGCAGTAGAAGTAGTTGCCCAGCAGGTATCAAAATAAAAAGCCAAAAAGGAGAGCACTTTTTCATGGATATAAAGGCATTGTCCTGCAGCGATTTTGTACACGCA
The DNA here is from genome assembly GCA_934271085.1 of uncultured Bacillota bacterium. Classification (GTDB taxonomy): domain Bacteria; phylum Bacillota; class Dehalobacteriia; order UBA4068; family UBA4068; genus HGM13862. The sequence goes on from CAKQQU010000003.1 coordinate 46,615, forward strand.
CTCGGTTCTGCCAGCTCTACTCCCGGCGGCGGAGGCGCCGCAGCTATGGCGGGTGCTATCGGTATAGCCCTGGGTGATATGGTGGCCTGTTTTACCATTGGCAAAAAGAAATATGCAGAAGTTGAAGAAGAAATGGTATCGCTGAAAGACCGCTGTCTGGAACTAGAAAATGAGCTGCTGGAACTGATAAACGAGGACGCTGCGGCTTTTGCACCCTTGGCCAAGGCATATGGTATGCCTTCGGTAACAGAAGAAGAAAAAGCGGCAAAAGCAAAAGTAATGGAATCCTGCCTTAAAGAAGCGGCCCAGGTTCCCTTGAGGATCATGAGGCTGGCCGGAGAATCTTTAAAGCTGCTGCGCATATTCGCGGAGAAGGGTTCATCCATGATGATAAGCGATGCCGGATGCGGCGCTGTTTGCTGCCGGGCAGCCTTGCAGGCAGGCGCTCTTAATGTGATGATAAATACCCGCTCAATGAAGGACAGAAAATATGCATCGGCAATAGATAAGGAAGTGTCAAGCCTGCTGGAAGAATTTGTTCCGGTGGCAGATGATATTTTTAATTATGTTGCAAAAAAGTGCAGGTAATGATTAGCCGGGGTAGGTATTTTTTTGAGAGCCCTTTTGGAAAATATTATCTATTATCCTATGGTGAAAATTTGCGAGATATTGCAGCATTACCGGCTGCAAAAAAGGGGATGTATGCCTATAATAAGCATCCATCCCCTATTATAATAATACAGGAATTACAGCTCCTGTAAAAATTCTATCTCCTCGCCGCAGGGCCCATAACAGAAGCAGATGCGAATCGGATATCCGTTCAGGTTTTTGTTGCAGGGCTCCATTTTTATTTCGAACCCGGCCCGCCGTATTTTTTCGCATATGCTGTCTGTATCTTCCACTTTAAAAGCAATATGTCCCCAAGGGCTTTTAGTTTCATTTTCATTGCCATTGGCCATGATCTCAATAATACAGTTGCCGCCATCCAGCATTATCCCACCTGCAGGACGAACTCCCCAGCTGCGGATCTCTGTTAATCCCAGCAGATCCCGGTAAAAAACGACGGCCTGCTCAAAATTTTCAGTGCCTGCTGCGCTCAGTGAAACATGATGTAAACCCTGAATCATTTTTTCTCCTTTTCTATAATGGGAATTCTGTTAATGTTTATAAATATTATAGCAGAATTTGCTTATTAAGTCAGCTTTTTAACGGAACAGGATAACTTTGTTGACATTTGACCGAAAATATTCTAATCTATTATTAACTGTTTTGGTGGGTCATGACCATTTTTTGATTGCCGTATGAAGGGTATTGATGAATTATTGAAACGAAGGGAGAAGCAAACATGGAAGGATATAACAATACTAATCAGACCAATCCTGATCAGGGATATACGGATCAGAATTATTCCGATACTAATTTGGTAAATCAGAATAATTGTAATCAGAATAATCAGGGTGGTTATAATACCAATCCTGGTGAAGCCCCCGGTTACGGTGCGGCAGTCGCCAGTCTGGTATTGGGTATTATTGCTGTAGTGCTGTGGTTCTTCGGTTATTCTGCCATTGTATCCGTTGTTTTGGGCATTATAGGTCTGGTATGCGCCGGCAATGCTAAAAAACAGGGCTTTGTCGGTGGAATTCGTACTGCCGGATTCGTACTTTCCCTGATCGGTTTGATCGGCGGAGCCTTGGTTTTTGTAGCCTGCGTTGCCTGCATCGGTGCCTTGGGTGCGCTGGGAAACTCCGTGTATTAGATTGCTGCTGAATAAATAATTATGCAGGAGAAAATGCACGCTGTGCCATATGGCGCAGCGTGCTGGTTTATTATATGCTGCCATATTTGAATGTTTTTTCACATGCCGTGCCAATGTACAGCGTTATGGCCGTTTGCGGTATAGTGCTGGCTTTTATTTATGTTTGGCGAAGATCCCGGGCTTATCCCGGAGCCATAGAGGCGGATTTGCAGCTTGGTTTTATTTATGGTATGGCGGGCGCTTTTGTGGGAGCCAAGTTGTTATCTGTTTTTACGGTATTACCTCAGCTGATCGCGGAATTTAGCTATCTTTTTAGCGATACCGGGGCATTTTTGCAAAAATACCTTTATGGCGGTTTTGTTTTTTACGGCGGGCTTTACGGGGCGGTTTTGGCTTTATGGATATTTGCCAAACATGTTAAAAGAGATTATTGGCAGCTGTTGGCGGTGTTATTGCCTTCTTTGCCTTTGGTTCATTTTATGGGGAGGTTGGGCTGCTTTTGTATGGGCTGCTGTTATGGTATACCCTCGCGGTTAGGTATTGCTTTTAGTGTTTCTCCTATTGCCCCCAACGGTATTCCTCTTTTTCCGGTACAGTTGGCAGAGGCCGTTTTGGTATTGCTGCTTTTCTTCCTGCTGGATTATTGGGCCAGGATAAAAATTGACGGCCGCAGAATGTTGGGTTTGTATTTGCTGATTTACGGTTGCTGCCGTTTTTGCCTGGAATTTTTCCGCGGGGATGATTACAGAGGATTCCTAGGGCCTTTGTCAATATCTCAGGTCATTTCTCTTATTTCTGTCTTTTGGGCGATTTGGTTGCTGCGGCGGGCAAAGCGTTTTTTGCCTCCGGGGGAGAAAGCTGATTATCTTTGATCATATTATATGCAAAATGGGTCATATCCTTTTAGGATATGACCCATTTTGGTGCCGGCGACCGGGGTCGAACCGGTACGATGTTGCCATCGTGGGATTTTAAGTCCCATGCGTCTGCCAATTCCGCCACGCCGGCCTGAGTGCCTAAACTGCACGGCACTTATTATAAAGTATTTTAAGTAAAAAGTAAAGACTGCTGCATCATAAAAAAATCCTGCCAAGAGTGGCTATAATAAAACAGCAGGTCATTCCCCAAACAGTAGGCAGCAAAAACGCCAGCGCTGTCCATTTGATACTTTTGGTCTCCTTATGAATAGTTATGAGCGTAGTTGCGCATGGCCAGTGCATAAGGAAAAATACTATGGTGCAGCAGGCTGTTAACCAGGTCCAGCCGTTGGCGGATAATAATTGCTGAAGGCTTATCAGGCTTTCCGCGTCCACCAATATGCCTCCGCAGCTATAACCCATTATAATAATGGGCATGACTATTTCATTGGCAGGAAGCCCCAGAATGAAGGCAAGTAAAATCATGCCATCCATGCCCAGCAATTTGCCTAAAGGATCCAGAAAAGCTGCCGCTGTCTGCAGCAGGGTTGCCTCTCCTGCAGGTATATTGGCTAATATCCAGATGATAAGCCCGGCCGGAGCAGCGGCTTTAATGGCTCTGGCCAGCACAAAGATAGTTCGGTCCAGCAGTGAGCGGACCAGGGTTTTTAATATTTGCGGCCTTCGGTACGGGGGCAATTCCAGAGTAAACGAGCTGAGTTCTCCTTTAAGAAAGGTTGCGGATAAAAAGCGGGAAGCAGCAAAACTGTTGGCTATGGCAAAAACGATGACGCCAGTCAGTATTACGGCAGGGAGAAATGAATGGCTTAATCCGCCGGCGCCGCCCGCGAAAAAAATGGTTATAAGCGCCAGCAGGGTGGGAAAGCGCCCATTGCAAGGGATAAAACAGTTGGTAAGTATGGCTATCAGGCGCTCCCGGGGAGAATCAATGATGCGGCAGCCGGTTACTCCTACCGCATTGCACCCAAATCCTTGAAGCATGGTAAGAGATTGCTTGCCGCAGGCATGGCATTTTTGGAAGTGGCGGTCGAGATTGTAGGCGACCCGCGGCAGATATCCGGCATCTTCCAGCAAAGTAAACAGAGGGAAGAAAATAGCCATAGGCGGCAGCATCACTGATATGACCCAGGCCATAACACGGTAAACTCCCAGCACCAAAACGCCATGAAGCCAGGGGGGAGCATTTATGGCGGTAAACCAGTCGGTCAATCTGTCCTGCAGGCCGAAAAGCAGGGAGGACAGCCATTGGGATGGATAATTTGCTCCTCTAAGAGTTATCCAAAATACCAGGGCAAGCAAAAGCAGCATAGTTGGATAGGCGGCTATTTTACCGGTGAATATTGCATCAAGCTTGCGGTCGGTAGAATTATAATCTCTGCTTTCACTGTTTACGGCAGATCTGTATATGTTGGCTGCTTTATTTACTATAGACGAAACTATGGCGTTTTCCAGCTCGTTCTCAGTATAACCGTTGTCAGCTAAGGTCATGCGGGCATTGTTCACTGCTTTTGTCAGTTCTTCATTGCCTGAAATTTTTTGTTTAAGATTATGGGGAAGATTGTCGCCCGGTTCCAGAAGACGCAATGCCAGCCAGCGGCCTGGCATATCAGGATAATCCTGGCTAAGCAGCGGCAGCAGATTATTTATTTCTTTTTCTATTGCCGGGGGATAAGATATGTTGAAAGCCGGTTTTTCCTTTGTATTGCCTATATCTACTGCGTACTCCAGCAGATTATCCAGACCCTGCTTTTCTCTGGCCACTACTTCTGCTACCGGCACTTCCAGCAATTTGCTTAGGCGATCTAGGTCGATATCTATCCCCTTGCGCTTAGCCTCATCCATAAGATTAAGGCAAATTACTGCTTTGCCGCTTATCTCAAGTATCTGCAGAACCAGGTTCAGATTGCGTTCCAGGCAGGTTGCGTCACAGACGATAATAACGCAGTCATTTTTTTGTTCACACAGATAATCCCGGGCAACTTCTTCCTCTTTTGAATGTGCGGCAAGTGAATATATGCCGGGCAGATCCATTAATGTGATTCTTTTGCCTGAATACATGCATTGGCCGATGGCGTTTTCCACGGTTTTCCCCGCCCAGTTCCCGGTATGCTGATGCAAGCCGGTCAGGCCGTTGAATACAGTGCTTTTGCCAACATTGGGGTTCCCGGCGAGAGAAAACACCAGATCTGCCGGGCTATTGGCATCTGGGGCTAGCGGCATTGGCATACCTCCACATTGCTTGCGTCAAGGGCTCTGATGGCGATAACCGCACCGCGAATCAGGTAGGCAGCAGGATCTCCCAGAGGGCTTTTGCCCAGGCATTCCACCTCCGTGCCGTCAATAAGCCCAATATCCATCAGCCGTCTTCTTAGCGGACAGGCCGATAAACTCTGGACTCTGGCCCGCTCGCCGCGGGTAAGTTCGCTTAATTTGGTCATATCACTGTTCACTCCTTAGTATCAATTAGTTTAAGGAAACTTTTGCTTTATGATATGAACAGGACAGAGCCTGTGTGCAAAGGAGGAACTATGGTTGATCCAAAAGGGTACTATACTATTAAAAATTCTTTTAACCAGAGCCATGACAGGCTGACTGCTTCCATGGAAGATTATTTGGAAATGATCTGCCGCATATGTCAGGAGGAAGGAGGGGTAAGGGTGAATACTCTTGCCAGGCTGCTCCATGTCAGGCCGTCCTCTGCATCGAAGATGGCAGGAAACCTGAAGGACGCTGGCTGGATAAATTTTGAACATTATGGCCTGATAGTCCCTACAGAAGCAGGATGGGAACAGGGAAAATATTTGCTTTATCGTCATCAGGTAGTTTTTGATTTTCTGTGCGCACTTAATGAAAATGATGACCAACTGGCTCAGACAGAGCGGATAGAGCATTTTTTGGACAGAAATACGGTAAATAAACTGGCGGCCCTTACTAAAATAATTAAAAAGGAAAGTTTTTCCTGAATATCAAGATATGTATTAAAACCAAAAGACTAAGTATATATGTAGGTTTATTTTTCACAAAAAAGGCTATTTGCTGAAAAACAGGGGAGCATATCAGAAAAAGTTTTTAAATTTTGCTGTTGACAATCTTTCGGTAAATATGCTATATTAATAAAGCTTTCCGAAAGGGAAACAAGTAGGGGCTGGGAAACGCAGTGAGCGGGAAAAAAAAGTTCCGAAAAAGGTATTGACAAAGGGAAGCGCAAATGATACAATAGCAAAGCGCGCTGAACGGAGAAGCG
>CAKQQU010000004.1 GCA_934271085.1 uncultured Bacillota bacterium
CACCCGACCTACCGCTTAGGAGGCGGTCGCTCTATCCAGCTGAGCTACGGAAACATCTTTAAAATCTATTCAATTATAGTGATAAATCAACTGGTTGTCAATCACTTCCCCTCCCAAGGCATTATAACATATCCTCAGGAGGCGGACGCTCTATCCTGCTGAGCTACGGAGACAAATATAAAATGATTATGCCGCAATGCCCTTATCAGCCCTCAGCGTTATATACCAAAGTATACCGCCCAACTACAACTGATCGCAATGGCATCCTGTTAATTCTATCCTTTTTACCGCAAATAGTCAAGGGCAGTCATTTGCGGATGCGCCTTTCTCTGAAAAAACTCCGGAGCAAAGCCGCTGATTCCCCGGCAAGCAGACCTCCCTGCACCAAAGGATGATGATTCAGCCCCGGCGCCCCCAGAACATCCAAAACAGTACCGGCCGCCCCGGCCTTGGGATCATAAGCGCCGAAAACTACCCGCTCTATGCGGGCATTTACTATTGCTCCGGCGCACATGGGACAAGGCTCCAGCGTTACATAAAGGGTACATCCGGGCAAACGCCAGCCGCCCATTATCCCACAGGCATCACGGATAGCATTCATCTCGGCATGAAGCGTGGCATCCCGGCCCTGTTCCCGCATATTCCAGCCCCGGGCTATGATCTGCCCGCCCCGGACTATCAGGGCGCCTACAGGCGTTTCTCCTGCTGCTGCCGCGGAAACTGCCAGTTCCAGAGCCTGCTGCATATAAAATTCATCAGCCGGGGAAACCCCCTCATCAACAGCATGTCCCCCGGCATTGGGCTGCCCTTCTTTTTTTGATGCCTTCATCTTCATCCGCCTTTTTAATTGATTATAACCGCTGTTATCTGCGTTTATAGGTGCAAAACTGATAATCCACGCCCTGATAACTGTAGCGGGCGGAGGTAGCCGCCAGCCGCCAGTCAGGATCAGCATCCAGATCCGGCAGATAACGGTCCGCGGGGAAATCCCGGAAAAAACGGGTTATATACGCCCTGTCGCAGCAGGGCAGAAGCTGACGGTAAAGGGAAGCGCCGCCTATCAGGAATACCTTTTCCTCACGGCCTGCCACATAGGAAAAAAGCGTATCCGTATCGGGCAAAACAGTAAAGCCGGCCGGGGAAAAACCGGGATCGTGAGTGAGAACTATATTCTCCCGCCCGGGAAGGGGTCGGGGGATACCGTCCTTTTGGGGCAGGGAAAGGCAGGTGGCCTTGCCCATAACCACGATATTGCCTGTGGTCAGCAGCCGAAAACGGCACATATCTTCCGGCACAGTAAAAAGAAGCCCGCCATCTTTACCGATGCCCCAGTTATTATCAGCAGAAGCGATAAGTTCCATATTTTCTCCTCAGGTACATGACCGATTATACTGAAAACCTGCTCTAAATAGCTACCGGGATCTTACCTATGCCACCGTGATGCTGATAATCCACCAAACGGAAATGCTCCGGACGGAAGGCGTAAAAATCGCTGATACTTTCATCCAGCAGCAATGTGGGGCCGGGATATGCCTCCCTTTCCAGCAATTCTTTTACCAGAGGGATATGCCTGTCATAAATATGGGCGTCGGCGATCACATGCACCAGCTCGCCCGGCTGCAGTCCGGCAGCCCGGGCAAACATGAACAGCAGGGCGGCATACTGCACCACATTCCAGTTATTCGCCACCAGCATATCCTGGGAACGCTGATTGAGCATGCCGTTCAACCTGTTGCCGCTGACATTGAGGGTAAGGCTGTAGGCGCAGGGATAAAGGCGCATTTCCCGAAGATCCCGGTGAACAAAAATATTGGTGACCATACGGCGGGAAAGGGGATCGTTTTTCAGCAGATACAAAAGCATATCCACCTGATCCATTTTACCCTCCGGAAGATCATACTTGACGCCAAGCTGATACCCGTAAGCCTTGCCTATGCTGCCGTTTTCATCTGCCCAGGCATCCCAGATATGGGTATTCAGATCATGAATATCCGCAGATTTCTTCTGCCAGATCCAGAGTATCTCATCCAAAGCGCCGCTGAAATTGATATTGCGCAATGTAAGTATGGGGAATTCGCGGCTCAGATCGTAACGGTTGACGATGGCGAAGCTTTTTACAGTATGGGCGCTGCTGCCATCCTCCCAGTGAGGGCGTACCTGCCCGTTAGTATCCCAGCAGCCTTCTTCCAGTATCTGCAGGCAGTTTTTTTTGAATACTTCATCAGCATAAGCCATAATTTTGCTCCTTGCTCCCGCAGCCGGGTTTTCTTACGCTAATTATAGCAGAAAAAACCAGCATATCTCAACTCCTTTATTGACTGCACAGGAAAAAAGAAAAGAACGGCGAAAACTTTACATTCAGTAGAAATTTGCCCTTACTTCAAATATATTTCACAATAACCGCTTATGCTATAGAAAAATAAAAAAATCCTATATAACAATGTACGATCAGGAGGCATTATTATGGATGACAATAAAAAATACCGGGAACCTGTACCGGAAGAAGAACCCTACAGCGAATATGGGGGAACGGCGGCAGGCGCCGATCCTACAGCCCATAATTTCAACTATGACGCAAAAGATACCGGCAGCCATTATCACCTGGGTCGCGACAGCGTACCCGTACTGGATAACAGCAAGCCGGCTCCCTGGGACCCAGTACCCATGCCGGAAGAAGCATATAAAGCGGAAAGGGCAGAAGGCCTGCTGCGCCCGGAAAACCATCAGCCTGCCGCAGTGGTATGGGACAGTGATGAAGCCTACAGCGAATACGGCGGCGTACCGGAAGGGCCTGATCCTACCACTAAAAATTATAAATTTGATATGCAGGCGGACAGCGGCCATATTCATTATGAAACCGGGCTCAACACCATGCCTGTAATGGATAGCGGCAAACCTGCTCCCTGGGATAATGCTCCGTCGGCGCCAGTCGTAGACGCGCCGGCACCCTCGGCAGCGGCAGCCGATCCAACTTCCCTGCCTCCGTCGGACAGCGACGAGCCTTACAGCGAATATGAGGAAGCCTACAGCGAGTACGGCGATTTTACGGATGAGCCCATCCCGCCCCTGAAATCCTGCAGCCAGCCTTTGCCGGTAAGCCACCCGGCTGAGGAAAATATACCTTTTACCCCGGATACAACTGCCAATATAGCAGCTCCGCCCCTTGCTTCCGGCGGCGGAGGCGGCAATAATAACAATAATAACAATGCTGCCGGTAATAAATCAGATAAAAACAAGCATACTCCGGTAAAGGTATCCCCAAAAAGAGATGGCAGCAGAATAATGCTGATAGCGCTGTGCCTGCTGCTGGCAGCAGGCCTTGGTTTCGGCGGCGGCCTGCTGGCAGCCAACAGCGTGGGCGATAAAATTTTGGCTAAGGTGGAAAACAACTTCAGCTCCATGCTGGAAGAAGCCGGCGGAGCTGTGCTTTACCGCAGCGTAGAAACAACCAAGGTCAACAGCGGCGATAATGTCATCTCCGTGCCTTCTGTCGCCAGGCTGTGCGCCGACTCTGTAGTGGAGATCAGCACCACGGTACCTGTTACCAGCTGGGGGCTGTTCGGACTGCAGCAGGGAGTAGAGCAGGGAGCAGGCAGCGGCATCATTATCAGCAGCAACGGGTATATCCTTACCTGCAACCATGTGATAAGCGGCGCGGATACCATTACCGTTGGCCTGCGCAACGGCAACAGTTATGAGGCGCAAGTGATAGCTGCCGATGAGGAAAGCGATGTGGCTGTCATCAAAATCATTCCTGACGAAGATCTTACCGTAGCAGTCATGGGCGAAAGTTCTTCTCTGGAAGCAGGCGACTCGGTGGTTGCCATAGGCAATCCTCTGGGTGAATTGGGAGGATCTGTCACCAGCGGCATTGTTTCTGCCACAGACAGGGAAGTAACTATTAGCGGCAGCACCTATACTGTACTGCAGACAGACGCGGCCATCAACGGCGGCAACAGCGGCGGCGGGCTTTTCAATGCCAGCGGCGAGCTGATAGGCCTGGTCAATGCCAAAGCTAAAGATATTGGCGTGGAAGGGCTTTCCTTTGCCATACCCATTGATGATATAAAAGGCATCATTCAGGATCTGATAGATTACGGATACGTTACCGACCGAGGCGCCAAACTGGGCGTGACCATGGTGGATATAGACAATGAACGTACCGCCACCAGCTACCGCGTAGATGAGCTGGGCGTTTATATTCTGCAGGTAGACAGCGGTTCCAATGCGGCATACGCGGGACTGCAGTCCGGAGATATGCTGGTCAGCATAGATGATGAAAAAATCTCCTCTGCTGATCAGGTAGTGGATATAATAAGCGGGCATAAGGTAGACGATGTGATACAGGTACAAGTAAAGCGTGCCGGGGAACTGCTTGATTTCAGCATCACTCTTTACGGAGCAGTACCGGAGGGTAGTGGCAGCGGCACTGTTTAACAGGGAAAAGGAGGAGCGTGCATGAGTGAACAAACTCCCAGGGGCAAATTGTTGATAGTTGACGATGAAAGCAAGATCCGTGCCCTGATCCGCAAATATGCGGAATACGAAGGGTATCAGGTGGATGAAGCTGCCGACGGCATGGAAGCTGTGACCAAAGCGGATGAAGAAGATTTTGACATCATCATCATGGATATAATGATGCCGGAGATGGACGGTTTTACCGCCTGCCGGGAAATACGCAAAAAAAAGCAGACTCCCATGCTGATGCTTTCCGCCCGGGGCGAGGAATATGATAAGATACATGGGTTCGAACTGGGAATAGATGATTATATGGTCAAGCCCTTTTCCCCACGGGAGCTTATGCTGCGGGTCAACGCCATCCTTTCCCGCTGCGCCGCGGGGAATGCCGCCCAACAGCCCCATGACCGGGATCAGTTCGGCGGGCTGGTGATAGACTATGCGGCCAGGCTGATATATGTAGACGGCAAAAGAGCAGAATTTTCTCCCAAGGTATACGACCTGCTGGTTTATATGGTAAAAAACAGGGGTCTGGCCCTTACCCGCGAGCAGCTTATAAATCAGGTATGGGGATATGATTATTACGGCGACGACCGCACTCTCGATACCCATATCAAGCTGTTGCGGCTGGTACTGGGACCATACCGCGATTATATAGTTACCATCCGCGGAGTGGGCTACCGCTTCGAAGCATAGAGTTAATCCCAAACACCTGTATCCAAAGGCTTTATTCCCTGAATACAGGTGTTTTCTGATGAACTGGATCTTTTGGGCAAAACGCGCCTCCCGGCCGGATCCACCGGATATTGCAGAAAGTTTGAGGTTTAAGGATGAAGGAAAAGTGCCGCAAAAAAAGAAAAAATATCCTTTACAATGTGGGTATGCGCTGGCGTATTTTCATTTATCTGCTGGGGTTTGCCTTTATCATGATCTGCCTGCTGTGGCTGTTCCAGATCGTCTATCTTAACGAATTCTACGAAAAAATAAAAAAAGATCAGATCAGCACCGCAGCCAGCAGTATAATCAGCCAGCTGGACAGCGATCCGGAAGATCTGCAAAGCTATATGGAAGAAATATCCCTGCACTATAATCTGTGCAGTGAACTTTATCTGCTGGATAATGCCAATGACATCTTTTTCGGCTCGGAAAAACTGGTCTCGGTGGATATACTCAGCGACTGCATACTTCATCATATTTCCGAAAGGGATACCAATACCTTTTATTATAAGGCACAGAAAAACCCCAACGGCTATGTGGAAATTTATTCCCGCGTACCTTTCAGCAAAATACAGCAGGATCAAAACCGCCTTACCTTAAAGGACGACGGGCTTTCCAAAAGCATGATCTATGCCCGCCTTGCCAGCGACAGCCAGGGCAATGATTATCTGCTGCTGCTGAATTCCAGCATCACACCTGTATCAGCCACCGTGGCTACTCTGCGGGTGCAGCTTATAGTAATATCCGGCATCCTGATAATTGCCGCACTGGCCTTCAGCCTGCTGATAGCGCGGCGGCTTTCCAACCCCATCAACAAGCTTAACCGGGCTGCCCGCGCCATGGCGGAGGGCGATCTGAACACCAATTTTCCCGGAGAAGGATACAGGGAAATAGCCGAACTGGCCGACAGCCTGAACTTTGCCGAATCCGAGCTTTCCCGTACGGATAAAATGCAAAAAGACCTGGTAGCCAATATCAGCCATGATATCCGGACTCCTCTGACCATGATAGGTGGCTATGCGGAATATATGAGGGATTTCCCGGATGAAGACCACTCCGAGAGTATTCAGGTCATAGTGGAAGAAAGCGAACGCCTGCGCAATCTTGTCAACGATATCCTGGATAATTCCCGCATCATGGCAGGAGCCAGCACTGTAGAAAAACAGGTATTCGATCTCAGCGAATCACTGAATAACTTTACCAGCAACTTTAATCATCTTATTGAGCCGAAGGGATATAGGGTGGAAACGGATATCGCCCCAAATATCCTGGTAAATGCGGATGAAAAACGGATACTGCAGGCAGTAAGCAATATGCTGAACAATGCCGCTGCTCATATAGGAGAGGATAATCTGATACGCGTCAGCCTGCAGCCTGCGGCAGATCCGGCGGAAAACTTGCGGCATAAATGGTACAAGCGGCAGGATAGCGGCAGGGAAGAAGGGTTCTCTTACGGCAACCTATCTCAGCCTGCCAGGGGACGTAAGTCCAAAGCGGCCGCCGGGGAACCTGTAGTGCGCCTGACTGTCAGCGATAACGGCAGCGGTATTGATGAAAAGGATCTGCCCTATATATGGGAGCGCTATTATCATGCGGAAGACCCCAAGGCAGGCGGCCATATAAGCGGACTGGGGCTGAGTATAGTAAGGGGCATTATGGAAATGCACGGCGCCCGTTACGGAGTCAATTCCCGCCCCGGAGCCGGAAGCAGCTTCTGGTTTGAACTGCCCATAGTACAGGCTGACAGCGAAGAATCCGCCAAATAATGCCATAAAAAACAAAAAAGCAGATCGTTTTTTGGGAATCTTTGTCGAATATCTGGCTTTCTGCCGAAAGTTGACTTATAATATCTAAAGAGCGTGAAGTATTTCCGCTCTTAATTCCCGCTTGCTGTCCCTGCCCGGCCGTTATCCCGCTTCGGCCGGACAGTTGGACGGCGTTTTTTATACAAAAGAATAAGGGCGGAGCATATGCTCCGCCCTTATATAATTGCCTCCTACTATAGAGAAACTTCCTGCGTGCCGCGATAAAGATGACCCGGCTCGGGAGTTATGCCGAATATTTCATAGTATTCATCCAGGGTGACAAAACGCCAGCCCCGGGCTTTCAGCTCATCCACCACCATTATCGCTGCATCCAGGGTGCTTTCATAGATATCATGCATCAGGATGACCGAGCCGTCGGTCACATTATTCATTACCGCATCATACACTTTCTGGGCATCCCGGGTATCCCAGTCCCGGGGGTCCACTGTCCAAAGCATCATCGGCCAGCCTATTTTGCCGGCGGTAGCCTTATCCATAGCGCCGTATGGGGGGCGCAGAAAACGGGGGTCCTCTCCGGTGATATCGCGCAATACTTTTACAGTATCGTTTATCTGCGCTGCCAAAGCCTTATCATCGAGCTTGGTAAGATAACTTTCGTGATCATATGTATGACTACCTATCTGATTGCCTGCTTCCGCCACCTGGCGCACTACCTCCGGCAAAGCTGCAGCATTAGCTCCCAGCATAAAAAAGGTGGCGGGGACATCCCTCTCTTTCAGCGCCTCCACCAGGAGGGGGGTTATGGTACTGCTGGGGCCATCATCAAAGGTCAGCGCCACCACCGGCCTGCCGTCGTCAACAGCAGGGGTATGCTCTTCCGGGACAGCGGCGGACTGATCGCCATCTTCATTATTTACCGGCTGACTTTGATCCGCCTGCCCGTTATCCGGGTTATCAGGGGAGGGAGCTGCGGCGCTGCCGGCTGAGCCGGCCCAGATCAGGGCTATAATCAGCAAAAGCACCAGACCGGTGAGGAGCAAAAAACATTTGCCCCGCCGGGTCATTTTACGCCGGGGACGGTAGGTCTTAAAGCCTTTGGATTTGTCCTCTGCCCGGAGGGAAGAGGCGGATTGCGCCGGATCAGCCTCCGGAGTATGCAGACGATGGATGCCGCGGGCAGTTCCGTATTCCGGCTCATGAAAACTGCCGTAGCAGGATTCATTTTCCTCCTGTATCCTGCTGATCTCCTCTGCCAATCGCTGTTGCTTTCCGGCGATGGTTCTTTCTTTAATTTCCCTATCAATATGCTTTAATGACGGCATATCGGTTACAGGCAGGCTGTCATCAGGCAAAGGCTGCCTGGAGCCTTCAGTTCCGTCTTCCGCCATAAGTTCACTATAGGCTTCAGCAGCGGCCCTGTTGATATCCTGCGTAATATCTCCTGCCAGCTTCTGCAGATCAGCAACACTGCGTATTTCTTTGTTATTATTTTGATTATGTTGAGCCGGCTTTGGCTTTTTCCAGTTTTTATTGTTCTTTGACATAGCTATCCCTTTCCCCAAAAGGGGCAAACTTACTGCTTCAGTATCCTTAATGACAAAATTCGACACATGATATATAAAAACACTGGAGCAGACGGCATTTCTAAAATCTCTGCCTGCTAAATACTGCGGGAAAGGATAATAATACGGGCGGCCTGCTCCAGGGCTTCCATACGGTAATAGGCCTGGCGCAGATCATTACCTACGGTAACAGCGCCGTGATTGGCCATAAGACCCGCCGCCGCTCCTTTCATAGCCTGGGCGGTACGGGCAGCCAGCTCCAGAGTACCGGCAGGTGAATAGGGTATATTAACTACCTCGCCCAACTGCACCCGCAAGTCTTCCAGCTTAAAGCTGTTGATATCGCCGTTGCCCAGAGCAAAAGCGGTGGCATGGGGGGCATGGGAATGGATAATGGCATTTACATCCGGGCAAAGGGCATAGATGGCTAAATGCAGCCGGGTCTCCACTGAGGGGACGCCTTTTCCGCCGTCAGCCAGATCCTGTTGATCCAGCAGGGGCTCGCATCCTGTATCACAAAAGCCGGGGGAGCCGGCTGTTTGCTGTATCAAAGCGCCGTCCTTATCCAGCAGCAATACATCCGCCGGAGTCATAAAGCCTTTGCTTATATTACTGCGGCTGATGAGGAAGCCGCCTTCCTTAAGCCGCACGCTGATATTGCCGTCGTTTGCCGCCACCATGCCGCGCTGCCAGAGACGGCGGCCTGCTTCCATAATAAGTTTTTTCTGATAAGCTACTGCTTTAGTATCTGTTTCCATAATAAACTATCCTTTTGCCTTTGTGTATTAATATATTCTTAATTTTTACCTGCTATGACATAGTGATAAAAGGGCCTGTCCCAATTATGCCGATGAAACTAAATAATACCCTTTTCTGTAATGATGCCGGTTATCAGACTGCGGGGCGTCACGTCAAAGGCCGGATTGCAGATATTTATATCACGGGGAGCCATAGGCTGGCTGTACCAGAGGCTGCGCACTTCTTCCGGATCTCTCTGCTCGATAACGATATCTTTACCGCTGGCAGTAGAGGGATCCAGGGTAGAGCAGGGAGCGCAAACATAAAAGGGTATGCCAAAATAAGCGGCGTTCACCGCTACGGAAAGAGTGCCTATTTTATTGGCCACATCGCCGTTGGCAGCCACCCTGTCCGCTCCCACAAATACTATATCTATTTTGCCTGCCGCCATTAGGGAAGCAGCCATATTATCGCAGATAAGGGTGGTGTTTATGCCTGCCGCGGAAAGCTCGTAGGCAGTGAGCCGCGCCCCCTGCAGCAAAGGGCGGGTCTCGTCACAATAGACCCGGAAATCCTTGCCATGCTCATGAGCCAGGTAAAGAGGAGCCAGGGCAGTGCCCAGGCGGCTGGTAGCCAGCCAGCCTGCATTACAGTGAGTAAGTATGCCCATGCCATTATGGATAAGGGGCTCGCCCAGCTGGGCTATGATACGGGAAACAGCGGCATCCTCATCATCTATGGCTTTTGCCTCCTGCCGCAGCAGCGGGATAATAAGGGCGGGGTCTTCGTTTTTGTGCTGCCGCAGCAGCTTATCCATGCGTTCCAGGGCCCAGGCCAGATTTACGGCAGTGGGACGGCTGGAGCGTAAAGCGCAAATATCCGCCCGCAACGCCTGCTGAAAATCTGCCCCAGACAGACTGGCGTGGGAAAGCGCCAGAAGATAAACGCAGTAAGCCGCAAAGATGCCTATGGCTGGCGCACCTCTTACCTGCAGGCGCCGGATAGCGTCCACCATGGCTTCCCGGCCGCGTATATCAAGGAATACCACCTGGTTTGGCAGCAAAGTCTGGTCTATGATAAGCAGCCTGTCGTCTGCAGTAAGTTCAACCGATTTGGGAACAGTCATATTTTCCTCCACTATGGTGTTTGCAAATTATAGCAGGGTAATAAATCCCGCCAGGGATCCTCTGGCGTTTCCCTGCACCCGGTGGGAATAAAAAATATCCGGATGGCTGATGGTGCACAACCCGGCAATGCTGATATGCTCCGGCAGCACTCCGGCGCGGAGCAGGGAAACACGGTTAGCCCGCCACAGATCCAGCAGATAATGATCGGGGCAGGCCGGATCAGGCCGGAAAACAGGCCCCTGCTCATCTGCAAACCCGGCAAAATGAGCTGCGCAGGCTGCATCCACCTGATAGCGCCCGGGGCCGGCGGAGGGACCGATCACCGCAATAAGCTGCCGGGGATCGCATCCCTGCTGCTGCAGGCAGCGGACGCTGACGCCAGCCATATGGGCGCAGGTGCCCCGCCATCCGGCATGGGATACCGCTGCGATATGCCGGTCGGGGGCATAAAAGAACAGGGGGGTGCAGTCCGCGAAATGAGCTATCAGGGTAACTTCCCCTTGGGCTGTCCAAAGTCCGTCCACACTCTGATAATCCCGCTGCCGCAGCAGGCCCTTGCCCAGATCAGCGGAAACAGCCTCTCTAAGGCAGGTATGATGATCCTGCCAGGTAAAAACAGTATGAGCCGGATCAAACCCTGCCGCCGCCCCAAAGCGGGAATAATTTTCCGCCACATTTTCCGGAGTATCACCCCGGCCTATGCCCAGATTAAGGCTGTCCAGACCCGAACCGCTGCTGACTCCGCCCAAACGGCTGGAAAAGCCATGCCGCAGGCGGCAGCCATATTCGTCCAGGGCAGGGAAGGTATACCACAGCACCCCCTTTTCATAATGGGGGACCGCATTATCCGTGGCAGGGAAAACCCTGCTATCGATATAAACGCTATGTTCATGCATAAAGTACGCCTCTCCTTTTACGGCAGATGAAGAAAAACGCGCCGCATAAGCGGCGCTTTCGGTACGAAAAATCAGGCAACATTAGTGGTTGTGTCGGAAGATGCCTGCTGTATTTTATCCCGAAAAACAATGCCATACCGCAGCAGGGAATAGGCCATCAGAAAAAAGATCACCGCACTTACCACAAAGACGCCTGTAATCCCCATTTTATCATCAAAGGCCATTATCACCAGTACGCCTATATAGAAAGCAATAGTTGCCACCTTGCCCCACCATCTTGCTGAAAACGGAGACTGACCTGCCTTGAGCAGGCGTACTCCCCAAAAAAGCATCAGGGCATCCTTAATAACCAGCAAAATTACTAAAGGAAGCACAAAGGGGAAGGAAAATACCAGGCAAACTCCCAAAGCGATTTGAGTCAGTTTATCGGCCACAGGGTCAAGCACCTTGCCTAAAGGGGTAATCTGGTTAAAATGGCGGGCAATATAGCCGTCGATTGCATCGGAAAGGCCCGATATAGCTACCATGGCTACGGCCCAGACAAGTTTTCCTTCCAAATAAAACCAGACCATAAAGGGAATAATGGCCAAACGGATCAGGGAAATAACATTGGGAACGGAAAAATTCCTTTTCGGATTAAATTCCGAAAGGTCAAGCCTTACTTTTTCTTTTGATCTGTCATTAGCTGACTGGGGCATAAGTTCACCATTATAAAATCTGTATATTCAAAAATACCGCCGGCACAGGTCGGATAAATCAGCGTATTAAGTATACTTCGCCGCAATATTTTTTTTCCCTTCCCAAAAGCGACAAAATACCTGTTTTTAGTCCTTTGACAATGCCGGGTCGATAGTATAGTTATCTGCGCCTGCCCCTGGCTATTTCTTCAAGGGCTCTGGCCGTGTGCTCAATATCTTCCATGGTATTGAACCAGGATGGGGAGAAGCGGACGCTGCCTGCTTCCATTGTACCTAAGGCCCGATGGGCTGCAGGAGCGCAATGGTATCCGGAACGTACGCAAACGCCGTAACGGCTGTCCAGCCAGGCCGCCACCTCAGCGGGATCCAGGCCTTTGATATTCAAAGCCAGAACCGGCAGCTGCACGCCGCCTGCAGGTAAATAAAGCTCCATCCCGGCAATATTTCCGGCCATCTCTGCTAGGCGCCGGGTCAGCCGGCAGCTATGATCATATATCTGCTCTATGCCGGTTTGTTCCACAAAATCCAATCCCGCCATTAATCCGGCTATACCTGCCACATTAATGCTGCCGGCTTCCAGATGCTCCGGATTTTCCCGAGGCATCAGCCTTTCTTCGCTGCGTATACCTGTTCCCCCCAGCAGCAGGGGCTGAAGCTCCAATCCCTGCACCAACAGCACGCCTATGCCTGCGGGGCCGAAAAGACCTTTATGCCCGGCAATGGACACTGCGCAGCGGGGCAGCTTGCGCATATCCAGGGGCAGCAATCCCCCGGTCTGAGCTGCGTCCAGCAGCAGCGGGGTATGGCTTTTCCTGGCCAGGGCAGCAATAGCAGGAAGATCCACCACTGCGCCGTTGACATTTGACCCATGGGTCACCGCCATCAGGGAAATATCCCCACAAGCCAGCTTCGAGGCAATATCCGCCAGACGGTAATTGCCGCAAGGATCAGCGAAAAGCTGACAAACGCTTATCATACCGCTGTCGCTCATGGCAGCCGCAGGCCGGCTCAGGGCATTGTGCTCCATTCCGCAAAGCAGCAGTTTTTTACCGTCGGAAAGCAGGCCGCGCAAACCCATATTCAGGCTCATGGTAGCCCCGGCGGTAAATATTACCTGACGGGGATCTGCCAGATGGAAAAAATCTGCCAGTTTTTCCCTGGCCTTTTCCACAAAAGCCGAGGTGCGGCGGCTCATGGCATAATTGCCCCGGCCGGGATTGGCGCCGTATTCGTTAATAGCCGCGGCCATAGCGGCCGCAACAGCCGGAGGCTTGGGATGGCTGCCGGCAGAGTTATCAAGATATATCATATTATTATTCTCCATATGCTCACTCCTTTTAATATAACCAAATCCCCTGAAAATATCTCCGCTGTAAAAATATCTCTCCTACAAAATATGCTGATTATGGGCGAAGGGGACATAGTAAAAAAGGACAGGGCATAGATTAGCCCAAAGAAATCTTTGGGAGGCCCGAATGTGGAGATAAAAAAGGCTTATTACCTGCAGAGAGATGAACTGTTGGCTCAATGGGGCGAGCAGGGACTGAGCAGCAAGGAGGCAGCAGGCAGACTGGAAAAGGAAGGTCCGAATAAGCTGCCCGGGGAAGAAGGACCAACTGCGTTCAGCCGCTTTATAAACCAGCTTGCCGACCCTATGGTGGTGATCCTGCTGGTGGCCGCAGCTATTTCCGCTTTTTTGGGCCAGTGGACAGACAGCGGCATCATCGGCCTGGTTGTCGCCGTAAACGCCTTGCTGGGAATGTATCAGGAGGGCAAGGCCGCCAAAGCCGCAGAGGCTTTGGAACAGCTGCACAGCGAAAAGGCCACAGTGCTGCGGGATGGGATACGCCAGCTCATCCCCGGCGAACAACTGGTAGTTGGCGACCATGTTTTTCTCAGCGCAGGCGACGCTGCTCCCGCAGATCTGCGGCTGCTTTACGCCGAAGAAATGCAATGTGATGAAAGTATGCTCACCGGCGAAAGCGAGCCTGTAAACAAAACCTGGCAGCCTCTTGTTCCCGACAGCCAGGATCCGCCGATTTCCTCTCAAAGCAATATGGTTTTTATGGGCTGTCCCATACTATGCGGCAAAGGCGAGGGTATAGTTACCGCCACCGGCAGCAACAGCTCCCTGGGAAAAATAGCGGGATTGCTTTCGGATACCGGCAGACAAACCACGCCCCTGCAAAAACGGCTTGCCGGACTTTCCCGCATACTCACCATAGCCGTATGCGCCATCTGCGCCCTGATCTTTTTGCTTTCCGTAATAGGCCGCCATCCCGATGCCTCGCAACTAATAAACGGTTTTATGCTGGCAATTTCCCTGGCAGTAGCCGCTATACCCGAAGGCCTGGTAGTAGTGGTTACTTTAGTCCTTTCCCTGGGCATGAAAAATATGAGCCGCCGCAAAGCCATAATCAGGCGGCTGGCGGCGGTAGAGACCTTAGGCTCTGTGCAGATAATATGCACCGATAAAACAGGCACCCTTACCTGCAACCGAATGAGCGTATGCCGCAGCAGCGGCTGCGAACGGGAAACTGCCCGTGCTGTATATTTATGCAATAATGCTGTGATCAACGAAAAGCAGCGGCTGGGCTCTCCCACTGAGCTGGCGCTGCTGGATTACGGAGAAAAACACGGCTGGGACAGCAGCAGGGCAGAGCAGTTTCCCCGCTGCGGCGAGATCCCCTTTGACAGCAGCCGCAAACTGATGACCACCTTTCACAACCATAAAACAGCTTCCGGCGCAAAACAAAAGCTGAGTTTTACCAAAGGCGCGCCGGAAAAGGTGCTGGATCTGTGCGGCTGGTATCTGGATGACCAGGGCAACAGACAGCCCCTGGATCAAAAGCAGCGGCAGCAGATATTGGAAGATAATCAAAAAATGGCTGATGAGGCCCTGCGGGTATTGGCCGCAGCCGCCGGAGAAGGGGAGAACAGCGATCCCGACAGGCATAATCTGGTGTTTTTAGGATTGCTGGGGTTGGCAGACCCGCCTCGCCCGGAAGCAGCGGCAGCGGTAAAGCAGGCGCAATCGGCAGGGATAAAGGTGGTAATGGTCAGCGGCGACCAGGCCCATACAGCAGCAGCCATAGCGCGTAAACTGGGGATACTGCGCAAAGGGGATCTTGTTATCAGCGGCAGTCAACTGGCGGAAATGGATAACCGGCAGCTTAGCCGGGCCCTGCCTAAAATTGCGGTATTTGCAAGAGTATTGCCTGAAGATAAGCTGCGGATAGTGCGCCTGTGGCAGCAGCGGGGCAAGGTAACGGCCATGACCGGCGATGGGGTCAACGACGCCCCTGCTTTAAAAGCCGCGGATATAGGCTGCGCCATGGGGCGCTGCGGTTCGGAAGTAAGCAGGAGAGCGGCTCATCTGGTGCTGGCAGATGATAATTTTGCAACTATTCTGGCAGCAGTGGGCGAAGGCAGGCGCATTTACGAAAATATCCGTAAGGCTATTGCCTTTCTTCTATCTTCCAACCTGGCAGAGGTGCTGGCTATTTTTGCTGCCTCCCTGATAGGCATCAAGTTGTTCTGCCCCATCCATCTTTTGTGGATAAATCTGATAACCGACTGTTTCCCCGCCATTGCCCTGGGAATGGAGCAGGCTGACAAGCGGATGATGCAGCGGCCGCCCAATGACAGCAAAAGCAGTATTTTTTCCGGGGGTATTGGTTGGGATATATTGTGGCAGGGAGCCCTGGCAGGCGCATTGACCATAGCCGCCTTTGCCTGGGGAGCCCCCCAGGGGGAAGCCGTGGCGATGAGCATGGCTTTTATATGCCTCAGCGCAGCCGAACTGGCCCAGGCTTTCAATATGCGGGAGCTGGAAAGGAGCAGCCTTTTCCTGCAACGGCCCAATCCGCTGCTGTCTTTCTCGGCACTGGCGGCAATCGGGCTTAACTGCCTGTTGCTTTATGTGCCGGCCCTGGCCAATGTTTTCAGGCTGGCCCCTTTGAGCCTCCAGCAGCTAGCAATATCCCTGATGCTGGGTCTGGCTATGATACCCTGCGTAGAACTGGCCAAACTGCTTAAACGGCTTTGGCTACGCCATTAAACCAAAAGCAACAGCCTGTAATACCTGATATTCCGGCTCTCCTACAAAAGCTAACAGCTTAAACAAACTGGCTGAAAAAACTTACGGCAATAACCGTGAGCAGGCCGGAAGTTACCAGCGCCAGACTGCTCATAGCGCCCTCGACCTCGCCCATTTCCATAGCGCGGCTGGTACCCATGGCATGAGCTGCCGAGCCGATGGCTATCCCTTTGGCTATAGGCTCCCGTATGCGGGCCAGACGGCAGAAGACCGGGGCGCAGACATTGCCCAGCACGCCGGTTATCATTATCACCGTAACAGTCAAGGCCATATGTCCCCCCAGCTCTTCCGAAATGCCGATGCCAATGGCATTGGTGACCGATTTGGGAAGCAGGGTAACATAATGCACATGATCCAATCCAAAAAGCAGGCACAGGGCCAGCACACAACCGCAGGAAGCCAGCACGCCGGCGGCGACTCCGGCAATTATGGCCCGCCAGTTGTCCTTAAGCTTCTGCAGTTGTTCATAAAGGGGTATGGCCAGGCAAATAGTGGCCGGGGTAAGCAGATAACTGAGATACCTGGCCCCCTGATAATAAAGATCGTAATCTATACCTGTCAGCAAAAGCAGTACTATAATAAGTATTACGGAAACCAACAGGGGACTGAATACGGCAAGCCTGCATTTTTTCTGCAGAAAGCAGGCCAGAAAATAGGCCAGCAAAGTCAGAGCCAGCCCGAAGAAAACAGAATCAGCCCAAAAATCCTTCATGCCTGCTTAGACCCCTTTCTTTCCAGACGCAGCAGCGCCTGGGTGGTATGTCCCGCGGCAAACATCACCACAAATGTGGAAACGACTGTGATAACAGCATAAGGCAGCAAATGGGGCCTAAGGAGCGGCCAGCACACCATAAGGCCTACAGCAGGCGGAATAAACATTACCGGCATGATATTAATAAGATATTTGCCGGTATCCTTTACCCAGGAAAGCTTGATGACGCCGCTGAACAATCCCCCAAAAAGCAGCAGCAATCCGTAAATGCTGGCAGGTACCGGCAAGGGCAGCAAATAATGAAGAAGTTCCCCCAAAAAGGAAAGCAGGGCTATAATTGCAAACTGTTTAAGATATTTCATGGCACCTCGCAAACATACTGCATAATAAAGAATATTTATACAAAAAAACGGCAAAGTCTTAAGGCGGCTTTGCCGTTAAATTTATATATCGGTGTAGACGGCCGATCATAAGAGCCGCGTAATTATCCTGAATATTACCGGTATTGCCTTTATAAAGGCAATACCGGGCAAACACGCATTACTCGTCTTCCAACAGCCTTTCGATAAGGTTTTCCAGATCGTCGCCGCTGTTGTAGCTGATGACCAGCTTACCCTTATCCAAGGAGCCGCTGAGCTTTACCGGCATACCCAAAGAACCGCGAAAGCGCTTTTCCAGATCGCAGAAATGAGCATTCCGCATCCTGCTGCCCCCATCGGCAGCCGGCTTTTGCTTTTTATTGTCAGCCAGGTCACGAGCCATCTTCTCCGCATCCCGCACAGAAAGGGAGCGGGCTATAATAGCATCTACCAGCCGGCTTTGGGCCAGTGGATCGCTTAGGGAAAGAACAGCCCGGGCATGCCCTGGTGAAAGACGGCCGTCTTCCACCATAGCCCGGTATTGACCGGGCAACTGCAGCAGCCGCAGGGTATTTGCCAAATAAGAACGGCTTTTCCCCAGCTTTTGCGCTAGCTGTTCCTGGGTATAGCCAAAGCCCTCCATCAGACGGCGGTAAGCGGCAGCTTCTTCCAGAGCGCTCAGGTCCTCCCGCTGGATATTTTCGATAAGCGAAGCCTCGGCCAACTGCTCGGGGCTGTAATGACGCACTATACATGGCAGCTTTTGCAAACCGGCGCTTACAGCAGCCCGGTAACGCCTTTCCCCGGCCACTATGCGGTAATCTCCGTCAGGGGTCTCCGTCAGCAGCAGCGGCTGCATAACACCCAGCTCTCTGATGGAATCTGCCAGCTCAGCCAGCTTTTCTTCATCAAAGCTGCGGCGGGGCTGCTCCGGATCGGGGTGGATGCGGCTGACAGCTATCTGAAGGATCCGCTCCTGATCCTGCTCCTGTTCAAACTGGGGATGATCCGGCAAAAGGGCAGAAAGCCCTCTTCCCAAAGCCTGTTTCTTAGCCATGACAATTCTCCTTATACTAGCAGTTGCCTTCCAGGAATTCCTTGGCAAAAGCCTGGTATTCCTCTGCACCTTTGGAACGTTTATCGTAAAAAACGCCGGGCATACCGTGACTGGGCGCTTCCGACAGCTTTACCGAGCGGGAAATAACCGTACGGAAAACCTTATCACCGAAATATTCACGGGCCTCTGCCTCTACCTGCGAGGAAAGATTGGTATGAGTGCACATCGTCAGCAAAACACCCTCTATGCGCAGCTCGGGGTTAAGATTATTGTGGATCAGCTCATAAGTGGCAAGCAGCTGGCTCAACCCCTCCAGGGCATAATATTCGCATTGCAAAGGAATTAGCAGGCCGTCCGCCGCAGCAAGAGCATTAACCGTAAGCAGGCCCAAAGAAGGAGGGCAGTCAATAAAAATATAATCATAAAAAGGTTTTTGGGGGCGCAGGCTGCGGCGCAGCTTATTTTCCCGGGAAATAGCGGAAACCAGCTCCACCTCGGCGCCTGCCAGCTGGATAGTGGCGGGGATCAGATCCAGATTCTCATAATCAGTATGAATAGTTACCGCCTCGCAGGGAGCATTGTTAATAAGCATATCATATATACAATGCTTAATACTGCGCCGTTCAATCCCCAGGCCGCTGCTGGCATTGCCCTGGGGGTCCAAATCCACCAGCAGGGTCTTATGTCCCATGGCGCTGACTGCGGCAGCCAGATTAATGGCGGTAGTGGTTTTGGCCACGCCGCCTTTTTGATTAACGATAGCGATGATTTTTCCCATGATATCCTCACAATCTGTTTTTTCAGCTTTTATCTTAACCTGCGGCCACGATAACTGTCAAGTTTTCCTCCGCATTATGGGGAACATCAGGTGGTTTGGTTTATGTTCCCGGCCATGGCGGTTATCAAATGCGCCGCCGCTCCGCCGCTTGCTCCGGTGCGCGCCCTTACACCGCCTTATATTTTATTCTATTACATTATTCACCACAAAACAACCGTTTCAGGCAGAAAAAACAGCCGCCCAGGGGCTTGGTCAACGCATTGGCGCATTATGGCCTCTATGCGGCAAGGCACTATGCTGCCGTTTCCCCAAAAAATACGCCTACCGGATGTTTCACGTGAAACATCCGGTAGGCGCGGATAATATTGCCTGCCGGTATGCTTTAGCCGGCCTTTATACAAATGCATACAGCAAAACCTTTGGTCTATGGCCAGATTCTGCCGGTTCCCGCTGTCACTGCTTTCTGTATTTTTCCGCCAGCAGCGAAACACGATACCAGACAATGGCGCCCACCGTATTACCTAAGATATTCATCAGGCAAAACAGGGGATAAAAGTTGCGCTGCACGCCCATGTAAAAGGCATCGGCAATACAGTGCTCGAAACCCGCCAGAATAAAAACAGCCACCCCGAAAACAGGATAAACCGGGTTTTTGGTTTTTTTAAAGGCCGCTACGGAAAGATACATGATAATGCCGCACATGCAGGAAAGAGCGAATACCAAAAGGGGCGAGCGGGCAAATTTACCGGAAAGATCAACGGCAATGAATACAGATGCCAGCAGGCCTGTAGCGTAGGCGCCAATAAAATTCCCCACGAGCACTGTAAACATCCTGCGCGCATCCTTTAAAGAAGCTGTGCCTATCATACCCGTATAAAGGTACAGCTCCATTACCAGCACGCTGAGGAGGCCAAAGGAAAACAGGACAGCGCCGGCCACCCGGTTGTCCACAGCCAAATACACCCAGCCGCCAATACCGATGCAGATACCTGCGAGGATAGCCTTGAGCAGTTCGTGCATAATATTTTTCCGCAAATCCATTATATTACCTTTATTCCCTTTCTCATCCCCAGTTTACAGTTAATACTAAAAGATGGCTAAATCCTGCATATGCCCCGACCGAAACCAGTTCAAACTATAAACGGTTTGTTTAAACCCAAATCCCGGGGTCTTCCTTAAAGCAAAATGTTTCACGTGAAACACTGTCCTTAAAACTACTTGCGATTAAACTTTATGTACAAATTTAAGCCAGCGACGTCGGCTATGATACCGGCACGGATCTATTATAAGGCCCTGCGCTCCGCCGGAAATTATCCGGTTTTCCTGGGGGCATTAGGGCTAAAGAGGTCTTTTTGCCGGCATTCCGGGCCTGCGGGGATATTTATCAGGGGTAGCCTGTTTTTTTCGGATAATAAGCAGGCTGCGGCTTTCGCCGCATGGCAAATCGTAATGGAGGATCTGCCGACATTCGCCGCCCAACAAAGACAGGGCATTGGCTGCGGCTGCCAGTTCTTCTGTGGGATCAGGGCCTTTCATGGCGAAAAAAACACCGCCGGTTTTAAGCAAGGGGAAGCTGTATTCTGCCAGCACAGCCAGTTCGGCAACTGCCCTGGCTGTTACCAGATCAAAACTTTCCCTAAGAGAAGCGTCCCGTCCGGCTTCTTCTGCCCGCAGAGGCAAGGCCCGTACTCCGGTCAGGCCCATGGCTGACGCAGTATCATTAAGAAAATCCGTTTTTTTGCGGGAAGATTCTATCAAAGTAAAATCCGTTTCCGGACAGGCGGCCGCCATAACCAGCCCGGGGAAGCCGCCGCCGCTGCCGATATCCGCAACTTTTCCACCCTGGGGCAGCAGCTTTTTTAAAGCCTCCGCGGCAGCCAGACAATCCGCATAGTGCTTTGGCGCCGCGGCCTCCGGCTGGGTAATGGCAGTAAGATTAAAGCAGGCATTGGCCTTGCTTAAAAGCTGCCAGTGACAGGCCAGCTTTTGCAAAAGGTGTTCCGGCCCGGCCAGCCCCATTGCCTCTAAACAAGGGAGCAGCTCCTTGATTATTTCATCCATCTTTTCCTCCTGTTATCAGCAGTTTTCCCCGGCAGGGGAGAACGGGGGGATAATTCACCCTTTGTCTTAGCTGAAGTTAAAATGAAAATTCACATATTCCACAGTTTATCCACAGGCGAAAACCGGTTTGTGGAAAATATTGTCAAAGCAACTGCCTGGCAGCCCGGTCATAATAAGCAACCGCAGATAAAGCCAGTTTGCTCCGGCATTTTGCTCCTGCAATGCTTCCGGGCCAACGGCTCATAAACTTATGCTCCGGGATTATCGCCCAAATGCCCGGCCTTAAGCCAGGCCAGCAACACATTTACATCTGCAGGGGAAACGCCGCTGATACGCAGCGCCTGTCCAACACAGCCGGGTTTATGCCTTTCCAGCTTTTGTGCAGCCTCGATAGATAATCCTTTTATCCCCAAATAATCCACATTCTGGGACAGCTTCTTCTCTTCCAGATGGCGGAAGCGCTCCACCTGCTCTTCCTGCTTTTTCAGATAGCCTGCGTATTTAAGGCAGATATCCACTTCCTCGGCGCACTGGCTATCCAGGGGCTGGGCGGGAGGGAAGTGGGCGCAGATAAAAGCATAATCTACTTCCGGCCGCTGCATCAAAGAAGCCAGATCAGTACCCACCGCTGCGGAAATACCGCATTCTGACAGCTTGTCCAAAGAAGGTCTGGTCTGTTTCAGCCGTTCTATCTCTTCTTCCACACGCTGCTTTTTGGCGCGGAAAGCGGCAAGCCGGCACGCATCCACCAGCCCATAGGGTACGCCCTTTTCTGTCAGGCGCATATCCGCATTATCCTGCCGCAACAGCAAACGGTATTCCGACCTGCTGGTAAACAGCCGGTAAGGCTCATCTACGCCTTTGGTTATAAGATCGTCGGCCAGCACTCCCATATAAGCGTCTGCCCGGCTCAGGATAAAAGGCGGCAAACCCCGGATGGCAGCCGCCGCATTAACAGCGGCCAGCAGCCCCTGCGCAGCAGCTTCCTCATAGCCGCTGGTGCCGTTGATCTGCCCCGCGCAAAAGAGCCCCTGAACCTGGCGGGTCTCCAAAGTTGCCTTGAGAGAAAGGGGGTCTATGCAATCATATTCTATGGCATAGGCCGGACGGATAATCCGGCAATGTTCCAGCCCCGGAATAGTCTGCATAAAGGCAAGCTGCACTTCCTCCGGCAAAGAACTGCTCATACCCTGCACATAGTATTCATTACCGGCCTCGCTTTCCGGCTCCAGAAAAAGCTGATGACTTTCCCTGTCGGCAAAGCGTACTACCTTATCCTCAATGCTTGGGCAATATCTGGGGCCAATACCCTTGATCCTGCCGGAATAAAGCGGCGCCCGGTGAAGATTGGCCCGTATTATCTCATGGGTGGCTTCATTGGTATGAGAAAGCCAGCAGGGAATGGAAGGCCGGTCATATTGTCCCGGAGTTGTCAGATAAGAAAAAGCCAGATTATTATCCCCCTCCTGACGCTGGGTCCTGGTGAAATCAATGCTGTCCGCAGCCAGCCGGGCAGGAGTGCCTGTTTTAAAGCGGGCCATGGGCAGGCCCAGCCGGGAAATTGCCTCGGAAAGACCTATGGATGGAGGAAAACCGGTAGGGCCGGAAGTTTTCTCGTATTCGCCGATAATAACTTTGCCGTTCATATAGGTGCCGGTACAAATAACCGCCGCCCGGCAGCGGAAAACAGCCCCGGAGCCGGTAACGCAGCCGGTAATCCTGCCATCCTCTACCAGCAGATCGGTAACTTCCCCCTGACGTATATGCAGCCCGGCCATATTTTCCAGATAGCGGCGCATAGTCAGTTGGTAAAGAGGCTTGTCTATCTGCGCCCTAAGCGCCCGCACCGCAGGCCCGCGGGAAACATTAAGCATCCTTATCTGAATAAGGGTACGGTCGGTAATGGCAGCCATAGCGCCGCCCAGTGCGTCTATCTCCCGCACCAGCACGCTTTTGGCAGGACCGCCTATAGCAGGATTACAGGGGGCCATGGCAATGGATTCGGGACTCATGGTCAGCAGCAGGGTGCGCACACCCATGCGGGCAGCCGCAGCCGCAGCCTCGCTGCCTGCATGGCCGCCTCCTATTATTATAACGTCATATTCGCCTGCCAGATATTGGCCTTGCTGAAGTTTATTCACAAAATTACTTCCTTGGATTTTTATTTACCTTATTTTCGCTATTTGCGTTTAGGGAAAACAAAACCTGTACAAATCATTTTTGCGGCTTTTTGCTGCAGTTATCTTCATCGCCGGCACAGCATTTATCTGATATATCCTTATCCGAAAGGGAGCCGTTCTTTCCGTAGCTGCATTGAGAACGGGCAGAACAGCCGCTGCAGCCCCGGCAATGGCAGCCGCCGCCCATTTTTTTGCGGCGATGGGAGCTGTAGCAGATCCAGAAGCAAAAACCAACTATCAAAACAATAATGATAATATCGATCAGCCTCATTATTAGCCTCCCTTTTAATAAGAGCAGCGACAGGTCAGATAAGAACTATCAGTAATCCCAGTTGATATATTACGGCTGCCGCTATCCAGGCCACCGCGGTCTGGAATACCGCTACGCCAAAAGCAGCCAGGCTGCCGCCCAATTCTTTTTTTACACAGGCGATAGCCGCGGCACAGGGGGTATAAAGCAGGGTAAATACCAAAAAACTTACAGCAGCCAGAGGGGTGAACAAGGTGGGCAATACGGCGGAAAGATCGGCAGCCCCCACCCCCAGAAGAACAGCAAGAGAGCCTATAACAGCTTCCTTGGCGGTGAATCCGGAGATCAGGGAAGCTACCACCCGCCAGTCGGCAATGCCCAAAGGCGCAAAAACAGGCGCCAGGATCTGGCCTACCAGCGCCAGCAGGCTGCTCCCGCTGTCGCTCACTATATTGAGCTGGTAATCAAAGGTCTGGAGGAACCAGATAATCATGGTGGCCATAAAAATAACCGTAAAAGCCCGGGAAATAAAATCATGGGCCCTTTCCCAAAGCAGCAGTCCCACGCTGCGCAGGGATGGCATCCGGTAATTGGGCAGCTCCATCACAAAGGGAGCCGGTTTTCCCCGGAAAACAGACTTTTTAAGAACCAGGGCCGCCAGAATACCGATGATTATGCCTGTTAAATAAAGGCATATCATCACCAAAGCGCTTTTTCCCGGGAAAAATGCCGCCGCGAAAACACCGTAAATAGGGATCTTGGCGGAGCAGCTCATAAACGGGGTAAGCAATATGGTCATTTTTCTGTCACGCCGGGATGACATGGTGCGGCTGGCCATTACCGCCGGCACAGTGCAGCCGAAGCCTATCAGCAGCGGCACAATGCTGCGGCCGGATAATCCCAGCTTGCGCAGGGGTTTATCCATTACAAAGGCTACCCTGGCCATATATCCGGTATCTTCCATCACCGAAAGGAAAAAGAAAAGCACCAGGATTATGGGGAGGAAAGAGAGCACGCTGCCCACACCGGCAAAGGCCCCGTCTATAACCATGCTGTGTACTACCGGATTAACGCCCCAATCAGAGAGAAGTCCATCTACCAGGGAGGTAAGGCTATCCACCCCGGCAGCCAGCAGATCGGACAGCCATTGGCCTACAAGGTCGAAAGTTACCCAAAACATCAGAGCCATCATCCCCAAAAAAATGGGAAAAGCAGTATATTTACCTGTAAGCAGGCAATCCAGCTTGCGGGAAAAACTATGCTCCCTAGATTCATGCTGCTTGGTAACGGTGGCCTCCACAGCCTGCTGAATAAAATCATAACGCATCGCCGCCAGGGCTTCGTTGCGCTCCAGATGGGTCTCGGCTTCCATCTGGCATACTATATGCTCCAATGTCTCCTGTTCATTCCGGTCAAGCTCCAGACGGTTGGCCATGGAACGGTCCCCTTCAATGAGCTTAACCGCAGCAAAACGGGTACTGATGCCGGCCCTTTCCGCATGATCCCTGATAAGATGGGCGGCGGCATGAAGACAGCGGTGCACCGGGCCTTCCGGACAAATATCTTCATTGGCAGGCAGCAGCCTGATCCTTGCCGCTTCCACCGCCTGATTCATCAGCTCTTCCAGGCCTTCCCCGTTAATGGCCGCCACCGGGACCACCGGTACCCCCAAACGGTCGGATAGCCCGGCTACATCCACGCAGCCGCCATTGGCCTGCAGCTCATCCATCATATTCAAAGCCACTACCATGGGTATATGTAATTCTGTAAGCTGCAGGGTAAGATAAAGATTCCGCTCAATATTGGTGGAATCGACCACATTTATAACCGCATCGCACTGCCCGCTCAAAAGATAATCCCGGGTGACCCTTTCTTCCGCGGAAAAAGAGCGCAGCGAATAAACTCCGGGCAGATCCACTGCCTGACAGCCGGCAAAACCTTTTATTTCCCCGGATTTTTGCTCCACTGTTACCCCGGGAAAATTACCTACGTGCTGGTTGGAGCCTGTAAGGGCATTAAAAAGGGTGGTCTTGCCGCAGTTCTGATTTCCGGCCAGGGCAAAGATCATTTGACCGCCTCCTTAAACCGGCTGACGGTAATATGAGCCGCGTCTTCCCGGCGCAAAGTCAGTTCATAGCCTCTGAGACGCAGTTCCACCGGATCTCCCAGGGGAGCCCTTTTGATGATCTCCACTTTTGTCCCGGGAATAAGTCCCATATCCAGCAAATGCAGGCGCAGGGAATCTTCTCCTTCAACTTTTTTTATTATCCCGGATTCTCCGGGCTGCAAATCGTCCAGGTTCATATTTATCTCCTTGATAGAGAGGGAATAATTTTTTGGAAAATAAAGTAAAACCCTAAAAAAAGCTGCATATATATGAAAACAAAAGATGTTTTTAAAGATATATATACTTATATAAAAGTATCATAAAGCAACAGTATTTGTCAATGAAAACTGGTCTTTAGCTTGCAGCCTACAGTCATTTATGCTATTATTTACTAATATATATATCAAGCTTATACCTGAATAATGCCTTGGAAAAATATACCGGCTTTATGGCTGTTTTTCATTTGTTTCAATAAAATTTCTTCGGCGGAGGATATATGAGCGAAAAAATCAGAGGATTCGGCGGCTGGCTGGTAAAAACCTTTGTCAAAGGCTATGGGGGCAACTGTAATGATACCAAAGTCAGGGGACGCTGCGGTGTTCTCGCAGGAATAGTGGGCATATGCTGTAATACTTTGCTTTGCATAGCCAAAATACTTATCGGCTTTATTTCCGGCAGCCTGGCCATTACCGCGGATGGCGTTAATAACCTATCGGATGCAGCCAGTTCCATAATGACCCTGCTGTGCTTTCATATTTCCCAAAAACCACCTGATGATGAGCACCCTTACGGTCATGCCAGAGTAGAATATCTTTCCGGTTTGGCGGTAGCGGCCCTTATTCTTATAGTAGGATTTCAGCTTGCCAAGGAATCTGTAGGAAAAATAATCGATCCTTCTCCGGTAGCTTTTTCCTGGATATTAGTATCGGTACTGGTAATATCCATTTTAGTTAAGCTGTGGATGGCTGTTTTTAACCGCCGTCTGGGAAAATCTATCGGCAGCAGCGCCCTGCAGGCAACAGCCGCAGACAGCCGCAACGACGTAATATCCACCGGCGCAGTGTTGGCAGCAGCCCTTATCTCCCATTTTGCTAAAATAGAACTGGACGGATATATGGGCCTGGCAGTAGCCATATTTATTATCTGCAGCGGTATCAGTATAGGCAAGGAGACCATAAAGCCCCTTTTGGGCGCACCGCCTGATCCTGAACTGGTTAAAATGGTAGGCGAAGAGACCCTTAATTTTGATCCCAAAATTTTGGGATATCATGACCTGGTGGTTCATGATTACGGGCCGGGTCAATGTTTTGCCAGTATTCATGCTGAGCTTGATCACCAGCTGGATCCTCTGGAAGCCCATGAACTGCTGGATAATATAGAAAAAATGTTCAGGGAAAAACACCATATTCATATGGTTATCCATTATGATCCTATCGTAACCGATGACGCGGAGCTTAATCATATGAAAGAATTTGTCAGCCAAAAACTGCTTACCATTGACGAGCGGCTGCAAATACATGATTTTCGCATGGTACGCGGAAGCGAGCATACCAATCTTATTTTCGATATAGTACTTCCCCATGATATGCACGGTCAGGAAAAGGCAATTACCAATAAAATCAATCAAATGGTGCAGCAGGAAAATATGCGCTATTATACCGTAATTACCTTTGACTATGCGGGGTTTAATCAATTACCTCAGACCCATAGTGCTAAAACCAAAAAAATAAAGCGGCAAAAATAAGAAATAACAAATGAAAAACATCCCGCCAGTGGCGGGATGTTTTTTGGCGGGAACGTGTGCGAATCGAACACACCTGAGACAGGATCACTGCCTCACAACGGATTTGAAGTCCGGGCCGGCCACCAGGCCAGATCCGCTCCCATAAGGACACGAAATATATTTATTCTCTTTTTCCTATCTATATCCTTTATTTTATTATAATTAAAAATTCATTATATTCTTTTACCTATCCTTAATCTGCTTTATGGCAGCTACATTGTTTTCAGCTTCTACCAGCCACTGCTTTCCTTTAAGCCCGCCGAAATCACGGCCGGCGGCAGTTATAAATATCTGGGTATGCTCCGGCAGATCAAGTATTCTGCGCTTTCTGTCCTCATCCAGTTCGGAAAGAACATCATCCAATAACAGTATGGGATATTCTCCTTTTATCATCCTGGCCCATTCCAGTTCAGCCAGTTTTAAAGAAACAGCCAAAGTTCGCTGCTGACCCTGGGAAGCAAAATCCTTTGCCGCAGCTTTATTAATATTAAGCCCGATCTCATCCCTGTGGGGCCCTACTAAAGTAATGCCGCGTATTTGCTCTGCTGTTTCATGATCTGCCAACCGCTTTTTATAAAAACTGCCTATTTCTTCCAGGGTATTTTCGCTATCTTTGGATATAAGCTGGCTTTTATAAATAATTTCCAGTTCTTCTCCCCCGGATAATCCCTGATGAATATCTGCAGCCAGCTGCTGTAGCTGACTGCAGGCCTGGTTTCTGGCATAAATAACCCTGCTGCCATATAAAACAAGCTGCTCGTCATAGGCTGCCAGAATATCCGGCTGGGGATTACCTGACCAGGCTTTTAACAAAGCATTGCGTTGGCGCAGAATTTTATTATAGCTGAGCATATCCCGGCAATAAAAAGTATCGTTCTGGGCCAACTGACGGTTAAGCCAGCGCCGCCTTTTATCAGGACCGCCTTTTATAAGATAAATATCGTCAGGCGAAAAAATGACGCTGTGGCAAATTCCGATAATATCCGCCAAACGTCTGCGGGGCTCGCCGTTTATCTGCCATTTACGTTTGCCCTTTTTATCCATGGCAGCGGAAACGGATATATTTTCCATATCTTCTCTGTAAAGATCGGCCTTAAGATAAAAAAAATCGCTTTCCTTATTTATCAAATCCGTATCTGCTGATCCGCGAAAAGAAG
The DNA here is from genome assembly GCA_934271085.1 of uncultured Bacillota bacterium. Lineage (GTDB taxonomy): Bacteria > Bacillota > Dehalobacteriia > UBA4068 > UBA4068 > HGM13862. Next base: position 28,506 of record CAKQQU010000004.1, read on the forward strand.
AGGCCAGTCCAAGATAGGACACAGCCTCCAGCAGATTGGTCTTACCCTGAGCATTATCTCCGCAAATAAGATTTATTCCCGGATCAAAAACTATTTCAGTTTCCCGATAATTACGCCAGTTGCTCAGGCGCAGTTTTTCTATCCACATAATATTTACCGTAAAAAAACAGCTTAAAATTATTTATTGATGCGAACCGGCAGAATAAGATAAAGAAAACGGTCTTTATCGGTTTTATCTTCAACATCAGCCTGAATGATACCTGGAGTATTGGCACCGGTAAGCCTCAGCTCTATTCTTTCATCATCCATTACCCGCAATACATCCAGCAAATAGCGGGCATTATAATTTAATTCCAGCTTTTCCCCTTCTACCAGGGCGGAAACATTTTCGTCAAAAGTACCCTCATCTTGGGAGGAGGAATAAAGATTAATTTTATCTTCTTCCAAAGTAAAGCGGATTATGCTGCCTCTTCCCTTTGATATTTCCCTGCTTATTACAGAAGCCAGCTCCAAAGATTCTATCAAAGCTGCTCTGGAAACACATATCCTGGAAATAAAAGTCTCGTCAGCGGGGATGACCTGGCGGTAATCAGGAAACTGACCCATTATCAGACGGGAAGCTATCTGCAGATTGGCAAAACCAAAGAAAACCTGGCTTTTGCTGACTGTTATATGGATATTATCGTCATCATTGGCAGCAAGACGGGCTACTTCCTGCATTACTTTATTAGGTACTATTACGGTTTTTTCGCCGCTGCCCTGCCATACGCCCCGTCCTACAGTAAGTCTGTGGGTATCGGTAGCTACGAAAGTTATATCATTATCTTTTATTTCCAGCATCATCCCGGTAAAGACAGGACGTAATTCATCCATGCTGGCAGCAATCCCGGTCTGCCTTACCAGCCTGCGAAAAACTTTTACAGGAATTTTACCGCTGATATCGCCGGAAGCAGCAGGCAGCAGGGGAAACTCTTCGGTATCATAACAGGGCATGGATATTTGACCGCGATTATATTTTATAAGCAGGTTTTCGCAATCAGAACTCTCCAGTATAATATTGCCTGCTGAAAGCCCTTTGGCAAGCTGGCTTAGCTTTCTGCCGGGGGCTACCAGTTCCCCTTCTTCTTCCACCGGAGTATTAACAGTACATTCTATAGCCATTTCCAGATCTGTAGCGCGAAAAGTGACCCTGTTATCTTTGGCGGATATCATAATACCTGAAAGTACCGGTACTGTATTTTTTGCAGAAACTGCTTTTTCTACAGAGCTTACAGCATATAATAGATCTTCTTTGGCAATCTCGATTTTCATGGCTATTTTCCTTTCATTTTAAAAAGCTTTGATTTTTCATAAACAGTAGAACAGATATTTTTATGATGGAGTAAGTTATTTTTGTTAGAAATATTCCGGGAATGATTTATGTATGGCAAGTATTAGTAGTAGCATTATAAAACAGTAATAGTATATAGTAATGTGGATTATGGGGATAATTGGCACAAGCAGCCTTGTTTTAATGGGAAAACTGTTGTTTTTGTGCTGTTGATTTTTTTCCCTTGTTTTTCCACAATTCAACAGGCTGTATTAATCAGGTTTAAATTATTAACATACTGCCAAAATTAGTACACATTTTTTATACAGCTCTTAAACAGAATATTTTACCTTTATCAACGGCTTTTCCTATTGTTTTTAACAAAAAAATTGTTTTTGCTGTGGATAAAAAATATATTACCAGTATAAACGATTTTTGATCAAAAGAAAAGAGTTGATATTGTTTTTAATAATATATTGGCTTTTTTCCGGTAAAAGCAGGCTTATTTTTCGCCGGTTCTTTATTTGGCTCAGCCTGATAATATATACACGGAATAATTTTTATGATATACTCAACTATGTATAGAAATTATTGACCTGTATATCAGAAAGTGTGTAAAATTTACTTTAATAAAGTGGAAGAGACGCTATTTTCAGGAGGAATAATATAATATGGATCTGTCCCTGATGCCTAAAGTCGATAAAATAATTCTGGCAATGGAAGGAGAAGGAACCAATCCTCTTCTTTTGGCGGAAAGCGCTAAAGAAGCAGTTAACGCTTTAAGGGTTTCCCTGCTTAAACATCCGGAAAACCAGCTTGATAAGGATCAGCTTTTTGCTGCGGCCCTGGCTGCCGCAAGGGAGCTTTATCGGCGTAAAAATATTCCGCATTTGCGCCCGGTTATCAATGCTACCGGCATACCTCTTCATACCAATCTGGGAAGAGCTCCTCTGGCAGAGGAGGCTGTGGCTAATATTGCCGCCTGTTCCCGTGGGTATTGTAATCTGGAAATGTCCCTTGCCACCGGCAAAAGGGGAAGCCGTTACGATCATGTTACCGCTTTATTGCGTGAGCTTACAGGAGCTGAGGACGCATTGGTAGTAAATAATAACGCGGCTGCGGTTATGCTGGTTCTGGATACTTTTGCCAAAGGGGGGGAAGCTATAGTTTCCCGGGGACAATTAGTGGAGATTGGCGGCAGCTTCCGTATTCCTGACGTTATGGAAAAAAGCGGCGCCCGTCTGGTGGAAGTAGGCGCTACCAATAAGACCCATTTGCAGGATTATGAAAAGGCTATTACTGATAATACCCGGATGCTGATGCAGGTACATCCCAGCAATTTTAAAATACTGGGATTTCATGAGAGCGTTCCCACCAGCGAGCTGGTAAAACTGGGAAGAAAATATAATATACCCGTTATGGACGATTTGGGCGCAGGCTGCGTTTATCCGCTGGCAGCCAATGGTATAGGTGAAGAACCTCTGGTATCAAAGGTTGTTGAAAGCGGCGCCGATGTTATTACTTTTTCCGGCGATAAATTACTGGGCGGACCTCAGGCAGGTATTATCCTGGGCCGTAAGGATTATGTGGATCAGCTTAAAAAGAACCCTCTTAACAGGGCTTTGCGTATTGATAAATTTACCCTGGCCGCTTTGGAGGCAACTTTGCGCATTTACCGCAAAGGAGAAGCGAAAGAAAAAATCCCCGTTTTGGCCATGCTTACTGCGGATCCCCATGTTCTGGCAGAAAAAGCCCAGCATCTGGCTGCTTTGCTTATAGCTGCAGACCCCGAGCATGATCTTTATGAGGTGAATACCCGCGCCGCTGTTTCCGAGGCCGGCGGCGGCTCGCTTCCTGCAGTAGAGCTGCCTACTACAGTTACGGAAGTTATACCCAAAAAACATACCACCCAGGAATTACTGGACGCCCTGCGCCGGGGCGAACCGGCTCTTTTGGCCTACATTCATGAGGATAAACTGCTTTTTGATCCCCGCACCATGGCTTTGCAGGATATTGAACTGGCGGCCCAGATAATCACTTCTGCCGCCAGATAAAAATATAAGACGGAAAATATTTTCACGGAAGCTGCATTATTGTATAAAGGAGTTAAAATGGCTGAATCCCAACATATAATTGTAGGTACTGCCGGGCATGTGGATCATGGTAAAACAGAGCTTACGGCAGTTTTAACAGGCATAAATACAGATCGTCTGCCGGAAGAAAAAAAGCGGGGCATGACTATTGTTCCCGGCTTTGTTCCGCTTACTTTGCCCAACGGGCTGCGGCTGGGTCTTATAGATGTACCTGGCCACGAAAAATTTGTTAAGAATATGCTGGCCGGAGTTGCCGGTGTGGATATGGTCATGCTGGTGATAGCAGCGGACGAGGGGGTAATGCCCCAAACTGTGGAGCATCTCCATATACTTCATCTGCTGGGCGTAGATAAAGGTGTGGCTGTTATTACCAAAAGCGATCTGGTAGATGAAGAATGGCTGGATATGATAAGGGAACAGGTGCAGGATTTGCTGAAAGGAACATCCCTGGAAAATGCTCCCATAATCGCTACCAGCGCTTATACCAAAGCAGGCATTGACGAACTGAAAGAAGCCCTGATGGAAATAGCAGGCCAGGTCAAACGCAAACCCGTTTCCGGACATGCCCGGCTGCCTATTGACAGGGTTTTCAGTAAAACGGGATTCGGCACAGTTATTACCGGTACGCTTTGGAGCGGCACTTTAAGGGAAGGACAAACGGTAGAATTATGGCCGGCGGGAAGGGAAGCCCGCATTCGCAGCCTGCAGGTGCATAATCAGAAGGTAGAGCGTTCCCAGGCAGGGCAGAGAACAGCGGTAAACCTTTCCGGTGTGGAATCTTCCGACGCTCCCAGAGGCGGCTGGCTGGCCGAACCGGGACTGCTTAGGGAAACCTACCGGATAGATGTGGAAATTCGCCTTCTTTCTACCGCCAAGGCTTTGGAACAAAGAGCAAGGGTGCGTATACATCATGGTACATCAGAGGCGCTGGGACGGGTAAACCTGCTGGATCGGGAGGAGCTGAAGCCTGGCGAAAGCTGCTTTGCCCAGCTGGAGCTGGAGCATCCCCTGCCCCCTTTGGTAGGAGACAGGATAATTATCCGATCTTATTCCCCCATGTATACTATTGCCGGGGCAACAGCATTGGATGTGGCTCCCCGTAAGCATAAGCATAAAGATCCGGCTGTACTGGAAAACCTGGCTGCCCGTACCAAAGGAAGCAGCTCAGACCTGTTGGCTCAGGTTATGCAAAAGGAAGCCAAACCCCTCAATCTTAATGCCGCGGCCAAGGCGGCTCAGCTTCCCCGGGAGGAAATTTTGCCTTTACTGGGCGAGCTGGCCGAAGACGGGCAGGTATTGGTACTGGATATTGACGGCGAAAAATTCTGGCTCTCCGCAGAAACAGCGGGCGGTATTTTACTGGAGCTGCAGGATATACTGGCCCAGTACCATAAAAAATACCCCATGCGGGGAGGCCTGCCTTTGGCGGAACTGAAAAGCCGCTATTTTGGCAATTTCAGCGCCAAACAGCAGACAGCTCTGCTTAATTTATGGCAGCAGAGCCGGGAGCTTGCCGTAAATCGGGGAATGGTCTGCTCCTATGGCTTTGAACCCCATTTAAGCGAGAAACAGCGGGCGGCTGTGGATAAGCTGTTATCAATATATGATAAGGATCTGTTTTCTCCTCCGGAATGGGAGGATGCCTGTGGACAAGCTGGTATACGGCCGGAAAATGGCGGAGAGATTCTCACCTATATGCTGGAACAGGGACTGCTGATTCGGGCCGGAGCATATCTTTTCAGCGCCAAAGCTCCGGAGGAAGTATTAAGCAGAATGAAAGCCAACAATAAAGAAGAAGGCTTTACAGCTGGGGATATACGTTCGCTGCTGGGCTGTAACCGCAAATATACCCTGGCTTTGCTGGAATATACCGACGCCCACAAGATAACTGTCCGCGCCGGTGATCTGCGTTATTGCGGAGAATAGAAAGGGATTTATTGAAAAAGGAGCAGAGGCAAATATCCGGGCATAAAGAATACCGGCAGACTGCCGGTGATATATTTATCACCAACGGCCTGCCGGACGAATGATAAAGCCCTCTTTTTTCTTTTCTTTTTCCTCCGGATTTTGAGGGGAAGAGGGGTCTTTCTCGGCTGCTTTATCCTTGTTTATATTTTTTTTCTGGCTGCTGCAGGGAATTTGCCCGGCAGCAGTTTTTTGTGGGTAAGGATATTTTTTAATATCACTCATAGATCATGACCTCCTTTACCTGAAACTGCTTATTCTTTTCTTGCCTTTTTGCGGTGGCGGGGATTTATTTCTTCCGCTACTTCTTCTACTATCTCAGATGTTATTTCCCCGGCAGCTTGGGCATCTTTGCCTTTGGTAAAAAGATTGGTAAGGCGCTTTTTATTGGCAAATGCCAGCACTGTCAGGAGTATTACTAATATTGTTACCGCCGCTGCCGCCAAGTATTCCTTGACTGCGATGAGCTGTCCTATCCAGGTGCAAAGCAGTATGGAAGGGATGCTGGCCAAAAGTACGCTTAGCAGATAGGCCCCCATTTTCACCTTGGAAAAGGCAAAAAGATAGGGAATGATACCATTAGGTATACAGGGTATCAGATAAAGGGCAAAAGAGAGCCTTTCGGGGTGCTCCAGGGTTTTGATATAGTTAAGGTTGATCTTACTTTTCCGGGCAGCCTCCTTTTTGCGGAAAAGCGGCTCCAGAGTATTGCGGAACTGGCGTATAGTCCAGAATACCAGCACATTGCCTACCAGATATCCCAGCATACAGAGGACAAGTCCCTTCCACATACCGTAACAAACCCCAGCGATAGCCTGAATGGGCGCTGCGGGGAAAAAGGCTACTATTACCTGAAGAGCCTGGAGGCCGATGATCACAGGCATGCCCCGCTTTCCGTAGGAGGATATATATTCTATGGTAACGCTTTCATTGGCGGTGTTATCGGCTACCATACGGAAAAGAGGAGCCAAATCGATAACCAGTTTGACTATAAGTCCCAGGATAAGCAGCACTGAAACCATGCTCAGCAGGCGGCTGAAATTTATTTTTCCTGCGCTTTTTCTGCCCAAGGACTGCCCCTCCTTTTTGACGATATATCTTTATCTCTAGCTTACGGTACTGGCGCGCCGGCGCTTATTCCATATTTTTATCTGTTGGTGCGTGTTTATTTGCAGACTAAGATGTTGCTTATAAATACTTATTATAATAAGTATAATGAAAACAAAGGGTTTTGTCCAGAATACTATGTCTTATGTGTGTATGCACTGTATATCCGGCTGCTGCGGTTAAACGGCGAAAAAACGGCGTACAGCCTTTTTGATTGAGGCTGTACGCCATTGGTTTTGCCTGCTGCAGTATATCACTGTTTATTTTCTGTATCGCTATCGCTGGCTTTGATGCTGACTTTGATTCCCGTTTCATCCTTATCTACCAGCAAGGTAGAGCCGGGCGCCGGGTCGTCGGCAATGATGCAGCGGGCCAGGGCGGTTTCTACCTGGGATTGGATCAGGCGGCGCAGGGGCCGGGCGCCATAGCTGGGATCATACCCTGCATCGATAAGGTAATTGCAGCTTGCTTCGGTGAACTCCAGATCCAACTGCTTATCAGCCAGCCGTTTGCGCAGGGCTGCCAGCTGCAGATCCAGAATATGACGGATATTATCCCGGGTCAGGGGTTTATAGAACACGATCTCATCCAGACGGTTAAGGAATTCCGGACGGAAGCTTTGCCGCAGCAGGGTTTGGACCTGATCCCGGGCTTCATCGCTGATATTGCCTTCGCTGTCGATACCGGCCAGGATACTCTGGGAACCCAGATTGGAGGTCAGGATAATAATGGTGTTTTTGAAATCGACGGTACGGCCGTGGCTGTCGGTGATACGGCCGTCATCCAGCACTTGCAGCAGGGTGTTGAAAACATCGGGATGAGCTTTTTCCACCTCGTCGAAGAGCACCACTGCATAAGGATGACGGCGCACAGCCTCGGTGAGCTGGCCGCCTTCTTCATAGCCTACATATCCGGGCGGCGAACCGATCAGACGGGAAACAGAATATTTCTCCATATATTCGCTCATATCGATACGGATAATATTCTTTTCATCGTCAAAGAGGGCTTCGGCCACAGCCTTGGCCAGCTCGGTTTTACCAACACCGGTGGGGCCCAGGAAAAGGAAACTGCCCATGGGCCGTCCGGGATCTTTGATGCCTGCCCGGGAGCGGAGAATAGCGTCGGCTACTTTTTCCACTGCTTCGTCCTGGCCGATGACCCGCTTATGGAGTATATCTTCCAGCCGCAGCAGTTTTTCCCGCTCGCCTTCCATCAGACGGGAAACAGGTATACCTGTCCAGCGCGCTACTATACGAGCTATCTCTTCTTCCGTTACCTGATGCCGCAGCAGGGTCCGCTGCTGGCTGTCTTCGGCTGCTTCCTCCAGCTCCGCCAGGTCTTTCTGCAGGCGGGGCAGATGACCGTAACGCAGTTCGGCGGCTTTATCGAGATCATATTCCCGCTCGGCTTTTTCGATTTGGGCATTGGTCTGTTCTATGCTTTCCCGCAGTTTCTGTACTTTGTTGATGCTTTCCTTTTCCGCGTCCCATTTGACCTTCATGGTTTGGAATTTATCACGCAGTTCTGCCAGTTCTTTGCGTATTTTTTCCAACTGGGCCGCGGAAAGCTTGTCATTTTCGTTTTTAAGGGCGGTCTCTTCTATTTCCAGCTGCATGATACGGCGGCTGGTCGCGTCCATTTCCGTAGGCATGGAATCCATCTCGGTTTTAATAAGGGCGCAGGCCTCATCCACCAGGTCGATGGCTTTATCCGGCAGAAAACGGTCGGCAATATAGCGGTTGGAGAGGGTGGCGGCTGCGATCAGAGCTCTGTCCTGTATTTTAACGCCGTGATATACTTCATAACGCTCTTTAAGACCTCTCAGTATGGATATGGTATCTTCCACGGTGGGTTCTTCCACCATTACCGGCTGGAAGCGGCGTTCCAAAGCCGCGTCCTTTTCGATATACTGGCGGTACTCGTTCAGGGTAGTGGCGCCGATGCAGTGCAGTTCGCCTCTGGCCAGCAAAGGCTTGAGCAGATTGCCTGCATCCATGGCGCCTTCGCTTTTACCTGCGCCTACAATATTATGAAGCTCGTCGATGAAAAGGATGATCTGGCCTTCGGATTTTTTGACTTCTTCCAGTACGGCCTTGAGCCTTTCTTCGAATTCGCCTCTGAATTTGGCGCCTGCTATCAGCGCGCCCATATCCAGAGAAAAGACGCTGCGGTTTTTCAGATTGTCCGGCACGTCGCCCCGGACTATACGTTGGGCCAGGCCTTCGGCAATTGCGGTCTTGCCTACGCCCGGTTCGCCGATGAGCACAGGGTTGTTTTTGCTTTTGCGGGAGAGGATGCGGATCACATTGCGTATCTCGTCATCACGGCCGATCACCGGATCCAGCTTTTGATTGCGGGCCAGTTCCACCAGATCCTGGCCGTATTTGGTCAGCACGTCGTAGGTATCTTCCGGATTGTCGCTGGTGACCTTTTGATGTCCTCTGACTGCTTTCAGGGCGACCATAAATCCGTCTTTTTCGATACGGTATTTACGGAACAGCTCCTTTATCTCTTCATCCGTCTTGGCCAGCAGCCCCATAAACAGATGTTCCACAGAGGTATATTCGTCGCCCATGGCTACCGCCTGTTTTTCGGCTTCATTCAAAGCCTGTTCCAGGGAATTTGCCAGATAGAGCCTGGCGCTGTCGCCGCTTACACGGGGCAGTTTGTCCAGCAGGGCCTGGCAGTCTTTTTCCACAGCGGTAACATCCACGCCTATGTTGCCCAACAGCCGGGCGATCAGGCTGTTTTCCTGGGTAAGCAGGGCTGTCAGCAAATGAACCTGTTTTATCTGCTGATTCCCTCTTTCCTGAGCCAGGGTCTGGGCATTGCTGATGACTTCCATGCTTCTTTGAGTAAGTTTATTGGTGTTCATAATATCTACCACCTTTCCGGCAGAAAGCAGCTTGCGCTGCCGTGTTTTGTAAAATTTTACTAAAATCAGATTATAAGGGGATGGCCTGCCAGATATCTATTATAGATCTGCTGTACCTGGGCAATAGCCTCCTGGGGCTGATCCAGCTGGTAAAAGAAAGCCCGCAGGCTTTCATCAAAGGCGGAAATATATTCCACAATAGCGCTGGAAAGCTGCTCTTCACTGTAGTTTCCTTCCGCCGCCAGCCGCAGATTCTTTATGAAACGGCCGTCTCCCGCAGCCCAACTGCCGCTGCCGGGAGTATGATCGGTCAGCCTGCCCCACAGCTTGTAGAACTGGGTCAGATAAAGCAGCAGGCTCTGGTTTTGGGTGCGCAGGCTCACCTTAAGCTTGCCGATATCCCTGCCCAAAGAGCGTTCCAGTTCCAATGTGTAGCGTATAGAGGGATTATACTTGAAGGCCAGGGCAGAGCGGAGATTGAGCATAGAATCTGAGCTGCGCAGCATCACCTGGAGCGGCGAGTCTGCCGGAAGCATCCTTTCCATGCTGTCGAACATTTCCCGCATTCTTTGCTCCGGTGTGCGGTAAGAGATATATTCCGCAAGTATCATATTTATCATTTGGGAACGATTGGTGCCTGCGCGATGAGCCAAAGCATCTATAGCGTTGACTACATCTTCCGAAAGCATCAGTGAATACATGGTCTTAGCCAACTCTCATTCCTCCTTATACCTTAATTTATCTGTCAAGCCATTTTTTATTCTTGTGGCCAAACTCTTTTGACAAGATAATCATAGCGCCCCTTATATAATTTGTCAATAGGTTTATATAAAAATATTTACAAAATTATTGGGTTTTAATCACTTTTAGTATTTTTTCACCCGCACTGGATAAAAATAGGTTATAATAAATTAAATTGTCATATTTTAAATTGTCATATTTTGCCCCAAAATAAAAACAGCAGAAAAACAATCGGTTTAACTGCAAGATACGCTGCTATTTGCGGCTGATTTTAAAGAAGGAAAATGAGGTAAAATTATGTCTATCTGGATTACAGTGCTGTTGTTTGCCATTGGTCTGGCTTTGGTAGTCAAAGGCGGTGATTTTTTTGTGGATGCTGCCGGCTGGATGGCGGAAGCCAGCGGAGTGCCGCCGCTGATAGTTGGTGCGACTGTGGTGAGCTTTGCCACGACCTTGCCGGAGCTGCTTGTTTCCGTTACCGCGGCCGTCCAGGGCAAGGCTGATATGGCGGTAGGGAACGCCATTGGCTCCGTTACAGCCAATACCGGCCTTATCATGGCGCTGGCCATGATCTTTATGCCTATCATATGCAAAAGGAAGGAGTATCTGCCTCAATGCCTGCTGCTGGCAGGCTGCTCCCTGGTGCTCTGGCTGGCTTGCCTTGGCGGCAATCTGCAGCTTTGGGGCAACATAACCCTTGTCGCCTTTTTTATCTTTTTTATGTGGAACAATGTTCATCAGGCCAAAGCACAGATGAACGGTAATGAACGTAAAAAAGTTGAAAAAAAACAGATGCTGCTTAATATCGGTAAATTCATTATCGGAGCCGGCGCTATAGTAGGCGGCTCGCAGCTTCTGGTGGATGCAGGCAGCGATATTGCAACTTATCTCCATGTTCCCCAGCGGGTGATCGCAGTTACCATGGTGGCTATTGGTACTTCCCTGCCGGAACTGGTAACCACCATCACCGCTATTGTCAAAAAGCAGTCCAGCCTGTCTATCGGCAATATTATCGGCGCCAATATCATAGATCTGGCTTTAATCCTGCCCATATGCGATCTGGTATCCGCGGAAAAACTGCCGGTATCTGTTTCCAGCATTTCTCTGGACATGCCTGTTTGCCTGGTATTGATATTGCTGGCAATCATACCTTTGCTCTTGCGGCAGCGCGCCTACCGCTGGCAGGGAATACTGCTCCTGGCAGGATATATAGCCTACCTGATATTTGTAGTTTAGGAGCTGATTAATTTTTGCCAGACTTTTCCTGATAAAAAACCGCCTGTTGTGCAGTTGCAGCGCAGCAGGCGGTTTTATTTATCCGGTTTAAAGTTTATTGGGATACGGCCAAGGCCCGCAGCAGGATCTCGCCATGATCGAAAGCCAGCTTTTCTTCACTTAATGCCCTGGTATAAAGCCGGCCATCCCGGTATTGATAGCCAATTTCTATGCGCACGCCGCCGTGACTTAAGGTAAGGCGGTCATCAGCCAGGCAGATGCTGAACCAGGCTACCTGGTCGGCATCATCTCCAGCTACCGGTTTAAGCAAATGGGGATCTACAAAAGCAGTATAGGCCTGGGAGACCACCCAACCCCGGGGATCACGTCCGGGCCGGCTGAAAAGCCCTACCGGTTTCATCTGCAGGCCGCTGACTCCCGTTTCTTCCGCCAGCTCCCGGGCAGCAGTTTCTTCTACGCACTCGTTTGCGTTGGCAAATCCCCCCGGCAGCGCCCAACAGCCCAGATACGGATGTCCGCCTCTGCGGATAAGCAGTACCGTGGTATCTTTATCCTTTTTGCCTGTTACCACTATATCCGCGGTCAATGCGGGTTTGGGATAGTTTTTCTTTTGGTATGCGGCAATAGCTTGGGCTTCAGTTAGCCCCTTTTTATCCAGTTTTTGCGATTCTGACTGTCTATCCATAACAGCGCCTCCCGGAAAAAATTATGGCAAAAACGGCCGTCTTTAGGGCAGCTTGCCCTGGGACAGCCGTTTTTGCTGTAAAAATCAGGCTATACGAAACAGGATATCATACAATAAGTTAACCTGCAAGAGCAGAAGGATTTAGAAATCCACCTCTGCATCATAGTAGCAGCATTTCAGCAGATTTTCCATTTCTTCCTGGCTGGGCTGGCGGGGATTGGAGCCGGTGCAGGCATCGCCGATAGCGTTCTTGGCGATCTCAGGCAGTCTTTCCAGGAAAACATCCTCCGGCACAAAGCCCTGGGCGCAGGGATAGCTGTCCTTGCCATAATGCTTGATGCAATGAGGAATGTTCAGCTCATCATTCATCTTGCGCAGATAATCGATGAGCAGGCGGACCTTTTCATCATCATTATTGCCGCCCAGACCCATATAATCAGCAATGATACCATAGCGTTTTTTAGCGGTAGCGTCTTTGGCATTAAAGGCGATGACCTTGGGCAGATACATGGCATTGGCAGCGCCGTGGATGATATGAGCGCCGTAATCGGCAAAGGCTGCGCCGGTTTTGTGAGCCATGGAGTGGACTATGCCCAGCAGCGCATTGGAGAAGGCCATACCGGCCAGGCATTGAGCATTATGCATGGAGCCGCGCTTGCCCATATCGCCTTTATAGGAATCTACCAGATCGTTCTGGATCATCTTGATGGCGTAAAGAGCCAGAGGATCGGTGTAATCGCAGTTTGCAGTGGAAACAAAGGCTTCGATAGCATGGGTCATGGCATCCATACCGGTATGAGCCACCAGTTTCTGGGGCATGGTTTCTGCCAGATCCGGATCGACTATAGCCACATCCGGGGTGATCTCAAAATCGGCGATAGGATATTTGATGCCCTTGGCATAATCGGTAATGATGGAGAAAGCGGTGACTTCGGTTGCGGTGCCGGAAGTGGAGGGGATAGCGCAGAAATGAGCTTTTTTGCGCAGTTTGGGCAGGCCGAATACCTTGCACATATCTTCAAAGGTAGTTTCCGGGTATTCGTATTTGATCCACATTGCTTTAGCCGCGTCGATGGGAGAGCCGCCGCCCATGGCAATGATCCAGTCGGGCTGGAATTTGCTCATGGCCTCTGCGCCCTTCATAACAGTCTCAACGGAGGGATCGGGCTCGATTCCTTCAAAGACTTCAACTTCCATACCGGCTTCTTTAAGATATTCCTTGGCTTTATCCAAAAAGCCGAAACGCTGCATGGAGCCGCCGCCTATGCAGATCATTGCGCGTTTGCCTTCAAGGGTCTTGAGGGCTTCCAGAGCACCTTTACCATGATACAGATCGCGGGGAAGAGTAAATCTAGCCATTGCTGATACCTCCTGATGTTTTTTATTTAACTTACAATAGTATGGTACTATGAGTTGCTTCGTTTGGCAATTGCTTCTTTTTCATATCGGTATTGCAATATCGATATAACATATATCGACCGCTTGCCGCTGCCCTGAACAGGCCAGATCTCAGCAAAAAACCGCTGCCTTTATATTATGGTCAAAGCAGCGGTTTTTTATGGCAATTATATATCCTGTGCCAGTATTTCTTTTTTGGTTTTTTCCAGCTGATCCACAAAAAGCTCGTCCAGGGGAGAAAGGGTGTAGTCTTTGCGCCGGATAAACATATCCATATAGACGCGGCTGTTTTCGGGACAGGTCAGTTGTACCAGTCCATAGCGCTGGAGCAGCGGCTGGGGTATGGGAGATACCCACATATAAGTGCGGGGATCGCGGGAGAGAAGCTCGAACTGGCTGCCGCGCTCGAAAACAAAAATGCGGCGGCGGACATTATCCGGCAGCTCATCCTTTTTTACCTGGGCAAAAGGCAGATAAGGCACATAGGGATCGGCGTGGGCTATTTCCGTAAGCTCCCGCAAATCCTCAAAACCAGCCTGATCCCGGGAAGCCAGAGGGCTTTCGGCGCTCATTACCAGCACATAGTTAAAACGGGCGATCTTTTTATAGGTAAGTCCCTTTTCCGACAGCATGGTTTTATAATACTCGTCGTAATTTTCCGCATAACGGATAACGCCCAGTTTATAGTCCTCATGAAGAATATTGTCAATAGCCTGCATGGAATTGGTTTCCCTATAGCAAAGCTCGAAATTATCCTTATCATCCAGGCATTGGGAAAAGCGGACGAAAGCCTCGGCAACATAGCTGGCCCTGGGTACGGAAATGGAAAAACGCCTTTTGCCAGCGGTACCTTTGCTGAAAAGGCCTTCCATTTTATCCACCTGCTCCAGGATATTCCGGGCATAGCGGACGAATATCTCTCCCTCGGGAGTAAGAGCCATGCCTTTGGCGCTGCGGTCAAAAATAGCCACCCCCAGATTTGATTCCAGTTCCTTAATAGCCCGGCTGAGATTGGACTGGCCCACATAAAGCTTTTCCGCGGCTTTGTTAACCGAGCCGATATCCGCTACTTCCACCACATATTTCATATGCAAAAGGTTCATCCGGCACCTCCTTATCCTGCGCGTTGTTTCCGACAAAAAATACCATATAGGCTGTGTTTGACTTTAAGTATAACATATATCGCGCCAAAAAGCCAATCGGTAGCTGCGGATATTTATTTTAGCCTGCGGAGCCGGAAGGAGCCCCGGGGATTTTTTTACTGTTTTTATTGCCGGTAAGCTCGGCGGCAACCGCTCCGCCGATTATCAGTAATGCCCCGGCCCACTGGAGAAGACTCATTTTTTCTCCCAGCAGCAGCACGGAAAGGATAACAGCCAGCAGCGGTTCGGCATAGCCGCATACAGCCACGGTCTGCACCTGCAGGTCGCCTATAGCTGAGAAGTAAAAATAGCAACCCAGGGCTGTGTTCACAGCGCCCAGAAGTATTATCCAGGGCCAATCGCCGGGCAGTATGGTCAGATCAAGTCCGTTTTTAGCCATAAATACGCCGCCTACCAGCAAAAAACTGATCACCAGCTGCATAGTGGCGTTTTCCATACCGCCAACGTCTTCCATCTTTTTATTACAAATGACCATAACAGCGTACATCACTGCGGAAAGCAGGCCGCAGATAACCCCAAGGCGGATATTGCCCTGAGTCAGCTCCAGCGGGCCGTTTACCAGCACAAGGCCCAGCAGTACCAGGGCGAAGCAGCACAGCTTGCCGGCGGTCAGTTTTTCCCTGAAAAATACAGGCGACAGCGCCATTACTATTACCGGGCCGCAGTAATAGAGCAAAGAAGACAGGCCTACTCCCAGATAGTTGTAGCCTGCATACAGCAAAAGCCAGCCGCCGCCCATGGTCAGGCCCGATATGAGCATAAGCAACAGATTGCGTGGTTTGCGGAAAAAGGTGAAGCGCCGGCCGCTGATGAGAAAAATAGCCGTCATCAGCAGGCTGCCTATTACGGTGCGGAGAAAAACTATCTGATAGCTGGAAAGGGATATCTGCGCCGCTACGATGCCATTGGCTCCAAAAAGAGCCGTGGCCAGCAGATATTTGCCAAAAGCTTTTTTGTTCATATTATAAATACCGGTTTCCTCCAGAATAAAAAGCATCAGCTATAATTAGCTGATGCTTTTTATTAAAGCTGCAGTGTTTACCTGTTTACGCGGCTTGGCCGACGGGAAGGGCAAAGATGACACTTTGCTTATTCGGCCAGCTTTCGGTAGGTTTCCCAGCGATCCTGGGCGTCTGAGGCACATTTGGCGAAAAGTTCCTGAGCCATTTCCGGATTCTGGCGGGTCAGGGCATTATAACGCACCTCGCCCATGATGAAATCGCGGAATTTGCCCAGATCGGGCTCTTTGCTATCCAGCATAAAGGGATTCTCCCCTGCATCTTTGCGGCGGGGATCGAAGCGGTAAAGATGCCAGTAGCCGCATTCCACCGCTTTTTTCATCTCGGTCATAGCATTATTCATACCGGATTTCACTCCGTGATTGATACAGGTGGCGTAAGCGATTATCAGGGATGGACCGGGATAAGCTTCCGCCTCCCGGATAGCCTTCAGGGTCTGGTTCATATCCGCTCCCATGGCTATCTGAGCCACATATACATAGCCGTAGCTCATGGCCATGCGGCCCAGGTCTTTCTTTTTGGTGCGCTTGCCGGAGGCGGCAAATTTAGCTATAGCTGCGGCGGGAGTAGCTTTGGAGCTTTGGCCGCCGGTATTGGAATATACTTCGGTATCAAAGACCAGAATATTGATATCTTCGCCGGAGGCCAGTACATGATCCAGACCGCCGTAACCGATATCATAGGCCCAGCCGTCGCCGCCAAAGGCCCAGAAGCTCTTTTTGACCAGCTGATCCCGGTATTTCAGGATATCCTGGCAAAGCTCGCCTTTGCCTGCTTCCAGCAGGGGAAGCAATTTGGCTGTGGCTGTAACGGAGGCTTCACCGTTATCGTAGGCAGCCAGCCATTCCTGGAGAGCTTCCCGCAGGGGCTGATCCAGCGCGGCTGCTTCTTCGCTGCCCAAAGCCTTTTCCACAAGGGCTTTTAGCTGGTTGCGCTGCTCCTTGGCGCCCAAAAGCATACCGAAACTGAACTCAGCGCAATCCTCAAACAGGCTGTTGCTCCAGGCCGGACCCTGGCCTTTGCAGTTGGTACAATAGGGCATGGCGGGAGCAGGAGCGCCCCAGATGGAAGAACAGCCGGTGGCATTGCCTACTATCATCCTGTCGCCGTAAAGCTGAGTGACCAGCTTGGCATAGGGAGTCTCGCCGCAGCCGGCGCAGGCGCCGGAAAATTCCAGCAGCGGCCGGCGGAACTGGCTGTTTTTCACATTATTGGCGGGAATATCCAGATCGGGCCGGGCCACAGTGAAATCCCAGTTGGCCGCTTCCTTTTCCTGAGAGGCAAAGGTCTCCATCTGCAGGGCCTTTTCTTTGGCAGGGCAGATGGTGACGCAGGAGCCGCAGCCCTGGCAGTCGTAGGGACTGACCTGGATGCGGAAGCGTTTATCAGCGAAATCACGCCCATTGGCGGCAATAGTTTCCATGCCGGAAGGAATATCAGCTTCTTTGGCAAGCAACGGGCGGATGGAAGCATGGGGGCATACATAGGAACATTGATTGCACTGGATGCAGTTTTCCGGTATCCAGCGGGGTACAAAGGAGGCTACGCCACGTTTTTCGTAACGGGTGCCGCCGCTGGGGAAAGAGCCGTCCTCCCGGCCTGTAAAAGCGGAAACAGGCAGCTCGTTGCCACGATTGGCGGCCATGGGGCGGAGTATATCCCTGACAAAGGCAGGTTCATTGCTTTGTTCATCGGCGCTGTCGGTGGCATTGGCCCATTCGGCCGGAACATAGACCTGACAATAGCTGGTCATGCCGGCCTTTACGGCTTCCTCGTTCATGCCGACTACCTTTTTGCCCTTTTTGCCATAAGCCTTTTCGATGCTGGCAAAGAGAGCTGCCTCAGCCTGGTCTGGGGGGATAACGCCGGTGAGCTTGAAGAAAGCTGCCTGCATCACCATATTGGTACGGTTGCCCAGACCCAGATTATTGGCTATATCCACAGCATTGATAATATAGAAACGGGCCTTTTTGGCAGCCAGCTTGCGCTTCATGGAGGCAGGCAGAGCCTTGGCCAGCTCGTTTTGATACATAGTGGTGTTCAGCAGGAAGACGCCGCCTTCCTTAAGCCCATCCAGCAGATCGTATTTATAGATATAACTATGATTGGAGCAGGAAATGAAATCCGCCTGATTAATAAGATAAGGCGCTTTGATGGGTTCTTTGCCGAAACGCAGATGGGAAACGGTCAGGCCGCCGGATTTTTTGGAATCATAGTCAAAATAAGCCTGGGCGTACATGCCCTCCTGGCTGCCGATAATATCTACAGCCTGCTTGTTGGCGCCTACTGTGCCGTCAGATCCCAGTCCCCAGAATTTGCACTGGATAGTGCCTTTGGGCAGCATATCCTTTATCTCGCCCCGGGGCAGGCTGAGATTGGTAACATCGTCGTTGATGGAAATGGTGAAGTTGTGGCGGGGCTGCTCTGCCGCCAGATTATCGAACACGGCAAATATATCCGCAGGTACTGTATCCTTGGAGCCCAGACCATAGCGGCCGCCGATGATAAGGGGTGCGTTTGCCTTGCCGTAGAAAGAGCTGACCACATCCATAAACAGAGGCTCGCCGGGTGCGCCGGGAGTTTTTACTCTATCCAGCACGGCTATACGCCGGACGGTCTTGGGCAGGCAATTCAGGAAATATTCAGTGGCAAAGGGACGGTAGAGGCGGACTTTTACCAGGCCAACTTTTCCTCCCCGGGCATTGATATCATCCACAACAGCCTCGATGGTATCGCAGACAGAGCCCATGGCAATTACCACGTTTTCCGCATCGGGCGCGCCGTAATAATCGAAAAGATGATAGCTGCGGCCGGTGATCTTGCTTATTTCTTCCAGATAATGGGCTACTATGCCGGGAACAGCGGCAAAATAGGGATTGCATGCTTCTCGGGCCTGGAAGAAAATATCCGGGTTCTGATTGGTACCGCGGATAACAGGATGCTCGGGATTGAGGGCGCGGCGGCGGAAATCCGCCACAGCATCCCTATCCAGCAGCCTATCCAGATCGGCAAATTCCATAAGCTCTACCTTCTGCTGCTCATGGCTGGTGCGGAAGCCGTCGAAAAAGTGCAGAAAAGGCACACGGGATTTGATAGCTGCCAGATGAGCCACGCCGCCGATATCCATGACCTCCTGTACGCTGCCGGAGGCCAGCAGGGCAAAGCCTGTTTGGGCGCAGGCCATTACATCGGAATGATCGCCGAAAATATTTAAGGCATGGGTAGCTAAAGAGCGTGCCGAAACATGCATTACAGCAGGGAGAAGCTCGCCGGCTATTTTGTACATGTTTGGTATCATCAGCAGCAGACCCTGGGAAGCGGTAAAGGTGGTGGTCAGGGAACCTGCGGAAAGAGAACCGTGGAGCGCCCCTGCAGCACCTGCCTCCGATTGCATTTCCACTACTTTCGGCGGATGGCCGAAAAGATTGTTGGCATGCTCCGCCGAAGACCATTCATCCACATACTCTGCCATAGGAGAGCTGGGAGTAATGGGGTAAATGGCGGCAACTTCGGTAAAAGCATAGGCTACATGGGCAGCGGCTTTGTTGCCGTCCATAGTCATCATCCGTTTTGCCATTCTCTGTTTCCTCCTTTTTTGTTTTTGCAGTTATTTTCCCCATATTATTATGCTTTTGGGCAATATATTTATATGGATAATATTTAATTATAATGCATGGCTGGACTTTTGTCTATCCCCAAATTACTTTTACAGCAAATTTTTACAATATTGCTTATCTAAAGCGCTGCAGGAAACAGATTGGTCGATCTCACCGGGCAGACAAAAAGAGCAGCTTTGGGGCTGCTCTTTCAGAAAGAAAATAAGTAAAGATAAGTAAGTTATTATTTTTAAAGAACAAGTTTTTCCAGCAGGGAAGCTATTTTATCTGCAGAAGCGGCATAATCTTTGATATTTCCGCCCTCTTCATAAATATAGTCAGCTGCTGCTGCCGTATCCATGCTGCCTCCGGTATGGATGCCGCTGCGCCATGATACCTGATCCAGATTATCTATCAGGGCCAGAATAACACAGGCGTATTTATTCATCTGTTCTTCGTCAGGCAGGCCGCTGCCAAAGTCTATCGTCAGCCCATAGGGTTCGCTATCAGTGGCCAGCTCGAATGTATAAAGCCCGAAACTGTCCCGGAAAAGCAGGTTGAGCAAATTGCCGGTATCGGGACCTGAGCCAAGGTACTCTACTTTGGCATCATAAAGCTGTGAGGCAAGCTCATTCCGATCGGGCTGGAGATCCTGGCTGTTATCATTTATGTAAGCAGACTGGTTTTCAGTGTTATCCAAAGCTGCCGCGTCGTCATCGCCGGAAGGAGCCGGGGTATCCTGGCCGCAAGCGCCCAGGGCCATGCTGCAGAAAATTATGGCGGCAAATAAAAAATAAGGAAAAGCCTTTTTCATGATATCCCCCTTTTTCGCCCCCTTTTCAGAGTTTATCAGGACCTGTGCGGCTGCATCGGGGGCGATTATTGAAAGTATTTGGCAAAAACAGCTTGAGCGGCATCATCGGCCGCCCGGACCATCTCCTGATAGTGCTGGAGAAATTCCCGGCCTTCAGTAGTAAGAGTAGAGCCGTGGGCACCGTCCCGGTCTATCAGGCGCATATGCAGTTTTTCTTCCACCGTACGGATCAGGTTCCAGGCTTTGGAATAAGCCATTCCCAAGGCCTTGGCGGCATGGTTAAGGGAGCCATAGCGGTCTACTCCCAGGAGAAGTACCTCTACCCCACGGCCAAAACCATGATTATCCGGATCTCCTTCAGGGCGGATGGTTATGCGGGTCTTGATAGCAAGCTTAACATCACTCATTTTTTTATCCTCGCAAAAGTATTTTAAGAAATCGGGGTAAAACCAATCGGTATCCGATATGGGGCAAATTTTCAATATTATTAATATTTGCTTTTGCGGGGGAAAATCCTTCGCCGTATTTTTCGGAAGCAATAAATCCGGTAAAGCCGTCGGAGAAAAACGCATAATTTTATCCTTAAACAGAATATCCCCAATAATTGTTGATAATGTGGAGAAAATGTGAATTATAAGTGGATAACAAACGATAAAACCAATTAACCATTTAAATAAGGAAGAGATATATTATAATCACAAAGGTAAACTGCCGGCAGAAAGAAGATTTAGGTAAAAGGCCAGTTAAAACTATCCATGATAATGCGGCAGGTTTTTTTATTCGTTTTTTCTTGACAACACCCCAAAAGAATGGTAAGCTAATAAAGCTTTCCGAAAGGGAAACAAGTAGGGGCTGGGAAACGCAGTGAGCGGGAAAAAAAGTTCCGAAAAAGGTATTGACAAAGGGAAGCGCAAATGATACAATAGCAAAGCGCGCTGAACGGAGAAGCG
>CAKQQU010000005.1 GCA_934271085.1 uncultured Bacillota bacterium
TATTGCTGCCGATCTTCTGCAGCGCAGGAATACCTCGCAGCAACACTTGTAAGTTTTGATCCAGAACCACCTGCAGCAGAATTATCATCAGCAGGTCCGGCAGGGAATAGATGATATCAACGATGCGCATCATGATAAGATCCACCTTGCCGCCCAGATATCCGGAGATCGAGCCGTAAAGCAGACCTATGATCAGAACTATCAGGCTGGCGAAAAGGCCAACTACCAGCGAAACCCGGGTGCCGTAGATAACGCGGATAAAATAGTCGCGGGCAAGTCCGTCTGTGCCGAAAATATGGGGGAACAGTTTTTCGCCCGTTCTGTCCATATATTCCTGTTCTGTCTCTGAGTAGGTGAAGGGAGCCAGGTTTTTGGCGCCGTTATCACGAACGCCGTCCACTGTGATCATTTCTTCATAGCCGTAAGGCACAATAGAGGGAGCCAGGATAATAACCAGAATGATGAGTATAAGTACGATCAGGCTGGCCATTGCCATTTTGTTTTTGGATAATTTGCGCATACCGTCTTTAAAGAAAGTGGTGGATTTGCGCATGATATCCACCTGGGCCTTTTCTTCGGTAGAGGCCAGGGTGAATTTGGAAAGATCTACCTGCGAACTGAGCAGGTTTCTTTTAAAAGGCTTTTTGGATAACAGGTTCTTTTCGTTTATATCTCGCATGTTGATCCTCCCTTTTTAGTCCAGTTTGATTCGAGGATCAACCAGCTTGTAGATAAGATCGCAAATAAGCATGACCACAACCATCAGTACAGCCAGGAATATGGTGGTTGCCATAATAACCGGATAGTCGCGGTTGGTGATACCCGTAACGAATTTGGAGCCCAGGCCGCCGATGGTGAATACTGTTTCCACTACCAGGGAGCCGGTGATGATATAGGCTGTCATGGGGCCAACATAGGTAATGACCGGGATCAATGCATTACGCAGGGCATGTTTAAAGATGATCTTGAATTCGGAGACGCCTTTGCTGCGTGCGGTACGGATATAATCCTGATTAAGTGTATCCAGCATGGATGTTTTGGTAAGACGGGTTATGTAGCTCATTGGATAAAGCGCCAGAGCGATTACCGGCAACACATAGCTGGTGGTCGTGGTGCTCCATACCGGGAACCAGTTAAGCTTCAGACAGAACACCAGTAATAGCAGCGTTGCCAGAACAAAACTGGGTACAGCTACAAACAGAGTGGTAAAAAAGATGATGACCCTGTCCGGCCATCGGTTACGCATGATGGCGGCGATAGCGCCGAAAATCAGTCCGGGAATAAGGGCGACGATCATAGAAGTAAATCCCAAGCGGGCGGAAATGCCGAAGCTCTCTTTGATTATGGTGGATATCTCCCTGCCGTTTTTCAACGAGATGCCGTAGTCCCCGTGCAGCAGATTGCCCATATAAATAATATACTGTTCGTATATTGGCAGATCCAGTTTATAACGGGATTCCAGAATTCTCTGCACAGCCGGGTCGGGTGCTTTTTCGGAAGCGAAAGGTCCCCCGGGGACGGCATTCATAACAAAGAATGTGACGACACTGATAATAAAAATTGTCAGTATGGCCAAGCCTATTCGCTTAACGATGTACTTTAACATAGGCGTCTCCTTACTGTTTTATGATGTTAAACAATCGAAGCTTATTATAGCCCATTGAAAAATTTTTGTCAATTTGTCTCTTTTAGTCGTTTTGTAAAGGCCTATTCATTCAGATTTTGTTTTCTCCCGTGTTAGCAGGGAGATCATGGCTTCCTGGGGCGTGATGTTTTCGTAAAGGATTTTATGTATCTGTTCTGTTATCGGCATTTCAATACCGTATTTCTGCGCTAATTTATAGGTGGCCTCTGTGGCGTATACACCTTCTACCACCATATTTGTTTCTGTCAGCACCTGTTTCCAGGGTTTGCCCTGGCCTATCTGTTTGCCTGCCCGATAGTTGCGGCTGTGTATGGAGGTGCAGGTTACGATGAGATCGCCCATGCCTGTGAGCCCTGAAAAGGTGCGGGGCTGCGCCCCCATGGCTACCCCCAGCCGCTTCATTTCCGCCAGCCCTCTGGTCATGATGGCTGCCCGGGAATTATCTCCCAAGCCCAGCCCATCGATTATGCCGGAGCCAAGGGCAATGATATTTTTGACCGCGCCGCCTACTTCTGCGCCGATCTGGTCTTCATTGGGGTATACCCTGAAATACTGGTTCATAAATATATCCTGTACCTGATGGAGCAGCTGTGGATTATCTCCGGAGATAGCAATGGCAGTGGGCAGCTTACGCGCTACCTCTTCGGCATGGCTGGGGCCGGAAAGAGTCATGACCGGCCTTCCGGGAAAAGCTTCCTTTATTATTTCCGACAAACGCTGCTGGGTATCGGGATGAAAACCTTTTGCCACGTTTACCAGCAGCGCGTCTTTTTTTATGAAAGGAGCTGCTGTTGATGTGACCTTTTTCACCGCGCCGGACGGTACGGCAAATACTATCAAATCGGAGCCGGAGCCTATGCTGTAATCAGTGGTGATTTCCATGTCTTCGGGGATACTGATCCCCGGCAGAAGCGGGTTTTCGCCAAGCTGGATTATTTCATTGACCTGCTCGCTCAGCCAGCCCCACATATTTACTTTATGCCCGTTGTCATGAAGCAGGCAGGCCAATGCCGTACCCCAGCTGCCGGAACCGTAAATAGTTATCTGCATGATATTTCTCCTTCTTTACTTATTTTTTGCCTAATTGTTTTTTCTGCGAAAGCTTTTCCCTTCGGTGCCGTTTTTGATATTACGGAAATTGTTTTTATGTTTCAGGCAGATAATGCCTGCAAAGATAGCAAAAGTAAGGGCGCATGTCCAAGATTTGGTCATAAAAGATATCAGAATGAACAGCAAAACTGCCGCGCTGCAGGAGCCTATGGATACATAACCTGTTATTACTGATATTATCAGCCAGAAAATGATAGATATAAGACTGGCTACGGGGCAGATGACCAGGCCTACGCTGAAACCGGTAGCCACCCCTTTGCCACCCTTGAATCCCAGCCAGATGGGGAACAGGTGTCCCAGAAAAGCTGCCATGCCCGCAGCCAGGGCTGCTTCGCGGCAGACTGCCATACCCAGAATAGTGGGGATAGCCCCTTTGGCTACATCCATGCAGAATACCAGTATTCCTGTGGTGTGGCCGGCTACTCTAATGGTATTGGTGCTTCCCACATTACCCGAGCCATAGCGGCGTATATCGATACCCCTTTTAAGCTTTACCAGAATATAGGCAGATGGCACTGATCCCAGCAGGTAGCCGCCTATAATAAGGATGATCCAGGTAAGCCATTCCATATGTTTGCCTCCGTGCTATTCGTTTTTTTCTTTGTCCCGCTGCCGCCATATAAGGGAAATGGGAGTTCCCGCAAAACCAAATGCCTCGCGGATCTTGTTTTCCAGGTAGCGTGCATAGGAAAAATGCATGATCTCAGGATCGTTAAGGAATATAACTATTTTGGGAGGGCAGACTCCTACCTGGGTGCCGTAAAGCACTTTCAGGCGGCGGCCCTTGTCCGTTGGCGGCGGATTAAGGGCTACGGCTTCCCTCAGCACTTCGTTAAGCTGGGCTGTGGTAAGGCGGCGGCTGTGCTGCTCCGCAATAAAATCTACCAGGGGCAGGATTTTATCGCAGCGCTGGCCTGTCTTAGCGGAAACGAAAAGAGTAAGGGCATAAGAAGCAAAACCCAGTTCTTCTTTAATATCGTCCTCAAATTTCTTCATGGTGTTGGTCTCTTTTTCCGGAAGATCCCATTTGTTCACCACGATCAGCAGGCCCTTGCCAGCCTCATGGGCATAGCCTGCTATTTTTTTATCCATTTCGATGATCCCGGCGGCAGCGTCTATGACCAGTACCGCCACATCCGCTCTGTCCAATGCATTAAGAGCGCGGCTGACGCTGTAATGCTCGGCCGGCTCGTTGATGCGGCCTTTGCGCCGCATACCTGCTGTATCTATTATCACATATTCCCGTCCGTCTTTTTTAAGAACAGTATCTATAGCGTCCCTGGTGGTGCCGGGAATATTGGAGACTATCACCCTTTCCTGGCCCAGCAGCCGGTTGACCAGAGAGCTTTTGCCAACGTTGGGCCTGCCTATCAGAGCCAGGCTGACCCGGTCGCCTTCATCTTCATGATGGGCCACATCGTCAAAATGAGCCACTACGGCATCCAGCAGATCTCCGATATTCAGGGCATGGCTGGCGGAAACTGGTATGGGCTCACCCAGCGCCAGAGAATAAAAATCGTATACAGGCAGCAGTTTTTCCGGATCGCTGAAATTATCCACTTTATTTACTGCCACAACTATCGGTTTGCCGCTGCGCCGCAGCAGATCCGCCACATCCTCGTCATCAGCAGTAACGCCGTCGGTATAATCGGTTACCAGGATTATCACCGAAGCTTCCTCAATTGCCAGTTGGGCCTGCTCCTTTACTTTGCCGTAAATCAGGCCGTTTTCCGTATTGAATTTGATTCCTCCGGTATCTATCAGGGTGAATTCCCGATCCAGCCATTCTGCATCACGATACAGCCTGTCCCGGGTTATGCCGGGAGTATCCTCCACAATAGCGTGACGGGCGCCGATTATTCTGTTAAACAGGGTGGATTTGCCCACATTTTCTCTGCCGACTATAGCTACTATTGGTTTGCTCATATCAAACTCCTTTATGGTGGGATCTTATTTGAAAATGGCGTCTATCATCGCCTGGGGACTGCAATCTGCCACGGTTATCGGCATCTGCAGCTTTTGGGATACCTCGGCCAGAGTAAGATCGTCCAGAAAGATATCTTCATCAAATTTCAACATATTGGCCGGCAGCAGCAGCCGGTCATAACTGCCCGGAGTAAGTGCATTAAGAAGACAACTGCCTGTAAGCAGTCCGGTGGCAGTTACGGTAGGGCCGTAAAAACTGTTTTTGACAGCCAGCAGCTCTATATCGCCGCCGCAGCGAAGGTTAAGATCCCGGATGCAGGGAGCCAGAGCCGCCCGGCCATTGACCCCGGTAATGATCGCCAGCTTTTCTTTGGGCGGGGCAGCCGGTATATTATCTTTGCAAAGCTGGTATTCCTGGCGGAAAAGCGCTGCCATCCCGATACCGTTTTCCAGTTGAGGGAAATCTTCATATACCTCGGCGTCAGGAAACGGCCTTTCGGCCTTGACGTAAAGCTCGTCCGCAGGGAATACAAAGCTGCTGCCGAATATGCTGCGGCATTGCCGCTGTTTATCTTCTATCATATCCAGCACACTGCCTGCTTCCGATGGTGTAAAAAGCCGCATGGCCGGATTCTTTTGAAACTTGGTCAGTCCTACCGGTACCACTGCTGCAGATATCACACCGCCGCAGGTGTAATCCCGGGGATAGAGGCTGCTCAGCACATCCATGGTTTCCTGCAGTTTAGCTCCGTCATTAAAGCCGGGGCAGAGAACTATCTGTGTGTGAAGCAGGCAGCCCATATCTATCAGACGCTGCAATACAGGGACTATGGCTGCTGATTTTTTGATTCCCAGCATTTCCTGGCGAAGTTGGGGATCTACTGTATGTACGGAAACATAGAGCGGCGAAAGATGCAGCTGCCCGATGCGTTGATAATCTTCTTCTTTAAGATTGGTACAGGTGATGAAATTACCTTCCAGAAAACTCATCCGGTAATCATCATCTTTGGCATGCAGTGAGGGGCGGGGATTTGGCTGCAGTTGCTCTTCAAAGCAGAAGATGCAGCGGTTGTGGCAGCGCCGTATCCCATTGAAGACGCTGGCGGTGAAGGATATGCCCAGGGGCTCGTCATAATCCTTTTCTACCTGGTATATCCAGATCTCGCCGTCCGGTTTTTCTATGGTCAGCTCCAGCTCCTCGCCGGCTTCCCAAAAATTAAAATCTATCAGATCTTTTACAGGATCGCCGTTAATGGCCTGCAGGATATCTCCTGGTTTTATACCAAGTTCTTCTGCTATGCTGCCGGCCATTACCAGACTGATTTGTCCGCTCATTTTACCTCCGGTTATCCTGGTTGCCTAATGCTTTTATTCCAATACTATATCATTATATTATTATCTTATTATCTACCATTGGGGCAAATTAGTCAACCGCCTGCCGCCTAAAATGCTTTATTATCCACAGCAGTATCCAGGAAAAACCTGTTATCTGCCCAAAGATATTCAGATCTGCTATGCCCATGCTGCTTTTTATAATGATAAGTTTCAGCAGGGCATAAATTTCCACGCCTATACCGGCTGCGGTCAGGGACTGACGGTAACCGCCGCTGGCTGCGGCAATTATTATTGCCAGAATAGTGGCCAGGGGCAGCCAGGAAGGCAGATATTGCTCCATCTGCCAGATGATGCCCGTATTAAAAAGAAAAAGTAATGCGGCTATGAGTATTGCCGGTATCAGCCATGTCCATATAGATATTTTTGGTGAGGCCAATCCCAGCCAGCAGCAGAAAAGCAGCAGAAAAATACCGCCCGGATTGATATATATGCCTGCTATCGGTATATCAATATAAGATAGTATCAAAAGAGCAAGCAGCAGCATAAGGGCGGATGTCTGTTTAAGGGGCCATTTTTGCAGGTTATAGGACCGGCTGCAGATAAGAACGGCCAATATGCCAAGAAAAAGAATACCCCAGGGCATTTTATCACCTCGGGGTTAATCTGGTCTGAAAAGGGCTTTTTTATGCAGCGGCATTGGGCAGGCTCAATGATAGCTGCCTGCATGATAAAGATCATTGATTGCGCTGAACATCTGGGGCGTATATTCATAGGCTGATTCAAAAACCAGCAGGGGCACAGCGGCATTTTTGGCTATCTTTTGCAGTGCTGGCAAAAAATCGGCTGATGGGTCGTTGGCTATATTAAGCTGGGCAATGCATATTAGCTCCAGATCAGGGCTGCATATGGCAAAATCTACCCAATGGCCGCGAATCTTTTCTTTCATGGATTTTTTCAGGCGGGCATTGTCGGGAACATATACTATTTTTTCCAGAGCTACCTGGGGGCAGATGATCAGCTGCCGGTCAATATAACGGCGCAGGGCCTGATAAAAATTGATCTGCTCAGGGGAGAGGGGACGGGGATTCTTGATATATGGCCAGATATTGACCTGATCCAGCGGATCCGGCCCTTTGCGCTTAAGGCTAAGATAAATGCTAAGCCCTACTATCAACAGCATAAAAAGATATTGCATATTTTACTCCTGATTTATGTTATTGGGGGTCTGATAATATTAAGATGATACATTTTTTGCTTTCTTATGTCAAATTCCTCTTGACAGATTTATTATACAGTTGTATATTGAAATTGACTATACGGCTGTATAATAATGGATAATGAGGTGTGATAATGGAAATAAAGCGTTTACCTGATGGAGAACTGGCTGTTATGCAGGCGATCTGGCTGCAGCATAAACCGGCGTCTGCCTCGGTGATCCGGGAGCAGCTGCAGGGCAGGGTAAACTGGCCCTTATCTTCCCTGATAACGGTGCTTAACCGGCTGTGTCAAAAGGGATTTTTGCTTTGCCGCAAGGAGGACGGCCACAATACTTATGAAGCGATAATAGGTGAGGAGGTTTACCGTCAGGCAGAGAGCCGTGATTTTCTGGCACGGCTGTATGATAATTCCCTGACTGCCCTGGTCAGTTCTCTTTATGATGCCAGATCTCTGAAACAGGAGGATATCGCACAGCTGCAAAGCTTTCTGGATTCCCTGAAAGGAGGCGGCCAATGAGCCAGGTATTCCTGCTTATCGCGCAAATATCTCTCAGCTCTTCCTTGCTGATAGCGGCCTGTCTGCTGCTGATGCCTGTGCTGCGCAAGCAGTTTTCAGCTTGCTGGCGTCGGTTGCTGTGGCTGATGATAGCCCTGCGTCTGCTGATACCCATGGCCCTGCCTTTGCCTGCAGATAATGGAGAAGCTGCGCCGGCAGCTTTGGTGGAACTGACCGTTCCCGCATATTTGGGCAGCGCAGAGAGGGCGATGCCGGAAGAGTTTGCCAATATTTCTGTCCGGCGGGATACTGCAGGTGAATTATCCGCTGCTGAAATCAGTAATGACGCAGCCGCCCCGATACAGCAGGAACCGATACAACCGGCAGCAACTGCCAATACATTAAGCGGCTTTCACCTGATAGAGCTGGTCTCTTGGGGCTGGCTGGCAGGAATGGCGCTGTTTTGGGGCTGGCAGGTTGGCAAATACTGCTATTTCCGCCGTCGGTTGCAGCGCTGGCGGAGACCTTATTACAGCAGTATTATGCAGCAGGCTGCTGAAGAATTGCATTGCAAGCGGCCGCTGCCCAGGCTATATATCAGCTCCGGGGCGCCTTCTCCCATGGTAATAGGATTCCGGCGGCCCTGCATTTATCTGCCCCAGCCTTATGAGGGCGAGCAGCTTTATTATATTCTGCGCCATGAGCTTATTCATTGGCAGCGCCATGATATCTGGTTTAAACTGCTGTGGCTGCTGGCCCGGGGGGTACACTGGTTCAACCCACTGGTGCATCTGGCCAGCCGCAATTTGGAGCAGGATCTGGAAATGGCCTGCGACGAACGGGTGATAGCTGACTTTGACAGCAGCCGGAAGAATGCGTACAGCCAATCTATCCTGAACTGCATTGACCAAAGGGCCGGCCATACTACGCCCTTGTCAACCTGTTTTAACGGAGGTGTAAAAATTATGAAACAGCGTTTTGGCAATATCTTTTCCCCTATTGGCAAAAAAAGAGGCCGCCTGGCTCTGGTGATCTCCTTGCTTTTGGTGGTGGCTGCCGGCGGCGTATTCGGCTGCACTATCAAGGATGAGCCGGCGGAGCCTGCCGGCATTCAGGCGGCGGATGAAGCGCTGATTCTTTACGGGGTAAGTTCTCAGGCAACGAGTATCACTTCTCCTGATATCATTGCCCTCCTGCTGGATATGTATAGTGATTTAAAGCTGGAACCTGCCTCTGGTGAAGAAATGGATCCTTCACATACCTATACGATCAGCTTTTCCCGCAACGGCGTTTCTTTGATAAGCTGGAATGTGGACAGCAGCGGCCTGTGCTATATTGTGGATGGCGATGGCTCTGAAAATGCAGACCTGCAAATTTATCGTATAGTTTCCGATAGCTTTGATCCGGAGCTGCTGCGCCTGATATATAATGGTACTTATGATGAACTGGCCCTGCTCAATCAGGATTGGCAGCAGATATGCATCCAGATAAATGAGATGGATAATGCTGAACGCAAGGCTATACTGGAGCAGCCGGTAGCTGACGGCACTCCCGGCCAGATAGCCAGGCAGTTGGTAAAGAGATTCCTGGCGTCATGGAACTATGATCCCGGCACAGATGGCGATTACGATTCCTTTGTTGCACAAAGCGATATTATCGATACGCAGATCACCCGGCTGGAGCTGGTGGAGATCTACAATCAAGGCAGCAGCGATCCCTTGTATCTTTATGAGCTGGATTTCCGGTTGCTGCCGCAAGATCCTGCTAAGGTAGTTTTAGCCGGCGGTATGGATATGGATGATGATGGTTGGATCACCGGCGCCGGTAATGGATATAGCCGGCTGCTGCTGGGGGATAATGGTCAGGGTGCTTATACTTTTATGGGTAATCCCGTCTTTGATCTCCCCAGATCTTTGGCGGTGCTGGAAACTATTTACGGTGAAGATGCCAATACTGCTTTTGATTTCTCTATGACCAGCGAAAAATTCATTTTTGTTTTAGGGCAGCTTCTGGGGCATCGGGTAGACCAGGACCCCTGGAGCTCGGCTGATCCGGATAGCGACGATAGCTGGTTTGATCCCGAAGCTGTTCAGAAGCTTAGCGCTACCGATATGCCCGGAGCTGATTTCTACCGCGTACCCATTGCCGGTTTGCAGGGAGTGGGCGGCAGCGAGCTGGTTTGGTATCAGATACGGGATAGCGGCCTGCAGTATATTTATTCCCTGGCCACCACCGATCCTTATGTGAGCATCGGCTTTGCCGGGCAGCATCATGCCTGGGTAGGCATGGCCGAAAGCGAGCTGCTGGAATCCTGGGGCGATGTGCTGCAAAAGGTGGATCATAACCGTAACGAGGGCATTTATCTGGAGCTGGACTGGGACAGCGTTTACAATTACACCGCCAGCTTCAGCAATGAGAGCGGCATTTTCACCTGGGAAATGAATTTCCTGGTAGAGGATGGCAAACTGGCTGGGGCGGAGATGTATATGGTACTGCAATAAAAATCAATATTTAAAAAGTAGTTTTAATTATCCATGTTGTGGGGCAGGGGAACAGATAACCTGCCCCGCTGTTTATTGGCAGGCAATATGGCGTAATAATATGATGATAGAATTCTGAGTGATCCGTCCTTTTTACCATAATGACAGAAAATGTCTTTTCAGAGATAATTCACATGGGTGTTATTGACAAATACCGGGTAATTGCATATAATATCATCAATCAAAAGGGAGTAGTTATAAGCATCGTTATCAACATCACGACTGTTGATCCAGTCTGGTAGCGAACGCCGGTTTGCCGGTTACAAGACTTTTGAGTATATGCTTCTGCAATCGGGGGGATATACTCAAAAGCTTTTTTTATACCTTTTGCACTGTTTTGGGGGCGGATGTTTTTATTAATGCCTATCTGGTGCAAAATAATGGCGGCAGGGGGTATATTAATAATGATCCTTCAAATTAAGTAGTGATGCTATGCTGGCTTTTGATGATTATAAAGGTGAAGGAGCAATCAATTATTATGGAACCGACATTTTATGATCGAACTATAGACCAGGTATTTGATGCGGTAGGTGGCAGCCGCGACGGTCTGTCTTCTGCAGAAGCTGAAGACAGGCTGCAAAAATTCGGCAAAAATGCCCTGGCGGAGTCTAAAAAGAAATCTGTGCCGGTGGTTTTTTTAGAACAATTTAAGGATCTGTTGGTAATTATCCTGATAATTGCCGCCGTCATTTCCATGCTCTCTGACAATATTGAAAGTACAATTGTTATTTTTGCCGTACTTATACTCAATGCTGTTTTAGGTACGGTTCAGCATTTTAAGGCTGAAAAATCTTTGGAGAGCCTGAAAGCCATGTCCTCGCCCACGGCCAAGGTTATCCGGGACGGGGTAAAAGCCATCGTTCCTTCCTCTCAATTAGTACCCGGGGATATTGTGGAGCTGGAAGCCGGCGATATGGTGGTGGCAGACGGGCGTATCCTGGAAAACTTTTCCCTAAAAGTTAATGAAAGCTCGCTGACCGGCGAGAGCGAGGGCGTAGAAAAAACTGCTGATATTATCGCCGGAGGCAAGGTCGCCCTGGGAGACCAGAAAAATATGGTTTTTTCCGGATCGCTGGTTACTTACGGACGAGCATTCATGGTTGTTACCGCTACAGGCATGAATACTGAGTTGGGCAAGGTAGCTGCGCTGATGAATCAGACGCAGCAGCGGAAAACTCCTCTTCAGCGTAGCTTGGATGAATTCAGTAAAAAGCTGGCAGTTATTATCCTAGCCATTTGTGTAGTTGTTTTTTGCCTGTCGCTTTACCATGCCAATAGTATGGATTGGCAGGCAATTCTCGATTCGCTGATGTTTGCTGTGGCCCTGGCTGTTGCCGCTATACCGGAGGCATTAAGCTCTATCGTTACCATCGTCCAGGCCATGGGAACGCAAAAAATGGCCCGGCAAAATGCCATTATCAAGGACTTAAAGGCTGTTGAGACCCTGGGAGCGGTATCTGTAATCTGTTCCGACAAAACCGGTACCCTTACCCAGAATAAGATGAGCCCGCAGCAGATATATGCAGATGGTTCTTTGCTGGATTACAAACAGTTGGATCTGAACAATGTCATACAGCAAAAATTACTGCAGTCCGCTATTTTGGCCAGCGACGCTATCACAGATGAAAATGAGGGTACCTTTATCGGAGATCCCACGGAAGTAGCCCTGGTTATGATCGGCGATGGTTTGGGAATTGACGAAACTGAATACCGGCGGCGTTATCCCCGCTTGGGTGAATTGGCCTTTGATTCCGATCGCAAGTTGATGTCCACCCTTAATGATGTGGCTGGCGTTCCCACTATGTATACCAAGGGCGCCATTGATATTCTGCTGGACCGCTCTCAATTTGTGCTTACCGGCGCCGGCCTGGAGGAGATGACCGCTGAATGGCGGCAGCGTATCCTGGACACCAATTTGCAGCTATCTAATGAAGGTTTGCGCGTTTTGGCTTTTGCCATGAAGGAACTGCCCCAGGCCAGGGAGCTGACCTTGGATGATGAAGCCGGCTTCACCTTCCTGGGGCTGATCTCCATGATCGACCCGCCCCGCCCCGAAGCTATCAAAGCTGTTGAAGAGGCTAAGCAGGGTGGTATCAGGACGATCATGATAACCGGCGATCATAAGGTTACCGCTACAGCTATTGCCCGCCAGCTGGGAATATTCAGGGAGGGTGATTTGGCTGTAACCGGCGTGGAGTTGGATGAAATGACCGATGTGGGGCTGGATGAGTGTCTGGAGCGCATTTCTGTTTATGCCCGTGTTTCGCCGGAGCACAAGATCCGCATTGTAGAAGCCTGGCAGCGCAGGGGCAAGATCGTTTCAATGACAGGCGATGGCGTTAACGATGCTCCGGCTCTGAAAGCCGCCGATATCGGTGTAGCGATGGGCATTACCGGAACAGAAGTCTCCAAAGATGCTGCTTCAATGATTTTGGCAGATGATAACTTTGCCACTATTGTCAAGGCGGTGGTCAATGGCCGCGGCATTTATACCAATATCAAGAATGCTATCAATTTCCTGCTATCCGGTAATATGGCTGGTATTATCTGCGTCTTTCTTACCTCCATTTTAGCATTGCCGATACCTTTTGCCCCGGTACATTTACTGTTTATTAATCTTCTGACCGACTCCCTGCCGGCTATTGCCATCGGTGTTGAGCCGGCTACCGGCAATCTGCTGAAGCAACGCCCCCGTGACCCCAAAGAGCCTATTTTGACCAAAAGCCTTTTGGCACGGATTTTTATTTATGGTGCGCTGATAGCCTGTGCTACCATGGGAGCTTATTTCATCGGTCTGAGATCTGCTGGCGAAGGCCTGGCCATGACCATGGCTTTTGCAACTTTGACCCTGGCACGTTTGTTCCACGGCTTCAACTGCCGCGGTATCCAGTCTATCTTCAAACTGGGCTTGACCACTAATAAAGCCAGCATCCTGGCATTTGTTGCCGGCGTAGGTTTGTTGGCAGCCGTTCTCTTTATACCCGGGCTGGGAAATTTATTCCAGATATCCGCTTTCTCGATGAGCCATATCGGCTGCATCGTTTTGCTGGCTTTCCTGCCCACAGCGGTCATTCAGCTTTATAAAGTTATTTATGACGCTGCTGCGGCCCGCCGGGAAGCGGCCTGATTAAATTTGCCTTTTAACATTCTATTCAATGTTGGAGACATCGCAGGAAATGAAAAATTGAACGAAGCATATCAGTTAGGAAATACACTGTAATCAATGTAATATTATAAACTCTGGGATGATTTTCCCAGAGTTTTTGTTTTATCCACACAACTTCCAATTTGTCGAATCAGCAAAAAAACTCCCGTTCACTTTTGAGTAAGTGAGCGGGAGTTTTTTTGAAACCTTAACTAAATGACATTGGTTATAAGACTCCTGCTTTTTCCATGATTATGTGTTTTTAATACTTAGGCTTTATGCCCGCGGTTTTTTAGCCAAAAATATGCTGGTTTTGGATAGAAGTTTGAATTATCCAGATATCATTGCCGTATCCGCAGCTCAGCGTCATCAGCCCGGTAGAGCTTGATGAAGTTTTTGTCCATGGGTTATAGACAGCGCAGATATAAAACTGGTAAACCAAAAAATAACTGCAAGTATTGTTATATTTAGGCCAACAGATTCTGTTGATTTTAAAACATGGATGCGACTTTTTTTACGTTCTCCGGGGTAAAGCGGAAGGTATGCATCTCTTCCACACGATAAGCACCCAGTTTATTATAGAAATCTATGGCCGGGGTATTCCAGTCCATGCAGCACCATTCCAGCCGCTGACATTGACGCTCCACCGCCAGCTGTGCCAAAAAGCTGATAAAAATTTTACCAAATCCCTTGCCGCGCATTTCTTCATCGATGAAAAGCATATCAATGAAAAGCCCGTTTTGTCCCAGGAAGATTGAGGATTTTTCCGTAAAATACATGAATCCAACTATTTTCCCCTGGTAATAGCCAAAGACCACCTCGCCCTTTTTTTCGGCGATCAGATGTGCGGCATCCTCCTCGCTGGCGGTGACTGCATGGAGCATATGCTGAAATTCCCCCAGCTTGCGGGCATATTCCACAATAAGGGCAGCATCATCAGCTGTGGCAAATCGAAGTAAAAAGTCCTGGTTACGGGTGATTATCATTCTCTGTTGATTTGTTTCCATATCCTTTCACTCCTTTTGTTTTTTTGGCTGCCTAGCATATAACAAAAGGCGGTACTCATGAGGGCCATAAGTACCGCCTTACAGGCCCTGATGGGCTTTTGAGCAGAGTATATTTAATTGGCTTTATTTGCTTTTAATATATTCGTCAATGGCAGCAGCGGCCTTTTTGCCGGCACCCATTGCCAAAATAACGGTAGCTGCACCGGTAACAGCGTCGCCGCCGGCGTAAACGCCTTCGCGGCTGGTTTTACCGGTCTCTTCATCAGCAACGATACCGCCCCATTTCTGGGTTTCCAGACCGGGAGTGGTGGATTTGATTAGCGGATTGGGGCTGGTACCGATACCGACAACTACGGTATCCACAGGCATCTCATATTCGCTGCCCTTGCGGGGAACAGGACGGCGGCGGCCAGAAGCATCCGGTTCGCCAAGATCCATTTCAATAACTTCCATAGCGCGGACGCGGCCTTCCTCATTGCCCAGGATCCGGGTGGGATTGGTCAGCATCTTGAAGATAATGCCTTCTTCCTTGGCATGATGTACTTCTTCGGCACGGGCAGGCAGCTCAGCGTCGGAACGACGGTAAACAATGTAAACTTCCTCGGCGCCCATTCTCTTGGCGCAGCGGGCAGCGTCCATAGCAACGTTACCGCCGCCGATGACTGCAACGGTTTTACCAACGCGGACAGGAGTGTCGTGATTGGGGAAATCGTAAGCTTTCATCAGGTTGATACGGGTGAGGAACTCATTGGCAGAGTAAACGCCCATCAGGTTTTCACCGGGGATCTTCTGGAAGTTGGGCAGGCCGGCGCCGGAGCCGATGAAAGCGGCTTCAAAGCCTTCTTCTTCCAGCAGTTCGTCCAGGGTGGTGCATTTACCGATGACCATGTTGGGAACTATCTTGACGCCCAGGGCCTCCACGGTAGCGATCTCTTTGCGTACCAGTGCCTTGGGAAGACGGAATTCGGGGATACCGTAGACCAGAACGCCGCCGGGGGTATGCAGGGCTTCGAAAATGGTAACATCATAGCCCAGCTTGGCCAGGTCGCCTGCGCAGGTCAGACCGGCAGGGCCGGAACCGATAACGGCAACTTTATGACCATTGGGAGCAGCTACTTCAGCAGCA
This sequence comes from uncultured Bacillota bacterium, assembly GCA_934271085.1. Lineage (GTDB taxonomy): Bacteria > Bacillota > Dehalobacteriia > UBA4068 > UBA4068 > HGM13862. The sequence continues at coordinate 15,548 of CAKQQU010000005.1, forward strand.
TCTTTGCTGTTTTCCATAGCATAATCGGCTACGAAACGTTCGATACGGCCGATGCCGACAGGCTCGCCTTTTTTGCCGCGCACGCAGAATTTTTCGCACTGGGTTTCCTGGGGGCAAACGCGGCCGCAGATAGCGGGCAGGTTATTGGTGCTTTTGATGACGGCTGCCGCTTCCAGGAATTTGCCTTCTGCTACCAGAGAGAGAAATTCGGGGATGCGGACGTTTACGGGGCAGCCTGCAACGCAGGGACGGTTTTTGCAGTTAAGGCAGCGCTGTGCCTCATCGATAGCCATTTCGGCAGTATAGCCCAGAGCAACTTCACCGAAGTTTTTATTACGTACGTCAGGTGCCTGCTCAGGCATCTTGTTTTTATCCAAACGCATATTGGCCATTATCTTACACCTCCGGTCAAGCGGCATTCATGTTTCTTCATGCTGATGGCTTCTTCATCGCGGTACATCCGGGAACGGGCAATAGCTTCGTCCCAATCTACCTTATGACCATCAAAGTCGGGGCCGTCAACGCAGGCAAAACGGGTCTCGCCGTCGACAGTCAGGCGGCAGCAGCCGCACATACCGGTGCCATCCACCATAATGGGGTTCATGCTGACGATGGTGCGGATACCCAAAGGTTTGGTCATATCGCAAACAGCTTTCATCATGACCATGGGGCCGATAGCGACTACGGTGTCATATTTTTCGGTTTTGAGTCTTTCTTCCAATGCAGCGGTAACAAATCCTTTATGGCCGTTACTGCCGTCATCGGTCATAACGAACAGATTGGTGCAGGCGTTTTCAAATTCATCAGCCAGGATGATGAGATCCTTGGTCTTGAAACCGACGATGAAATCAACTTCTGCGCCAAAGTCATGTATAGCTTTGGCCTGGGGATAAGCGATAGCAACGCCCAGTCCGCCGCCTACTACGCAGACTCTTTTCATGCCGTCAAATTCAGAAGCGCAGCCCAGAGGACCGACAAAGTCCATAATGGCGTCGCCTTCGTTCATGTCGGAAAGGGTATTGGTAGTGTAACCGACTTTCTGGAAGATGATGGTTACGGTACCGGCTTCAGGATCATAACCGGCGATAGTGAGGGGGATACGCTCACCATTCTCGTCTATGCGCAGAATGATGAATTGACCGGGTTTGGCCTTCTTGGCAACCTGGGGAGCCAAGATTTCCATGTAGGTCACTGTGGGGTTGAGAACCCGTTTTTTGACGATAGGAAACATTTTTCTCCTCCTTGAAAAATATCTGGCGATAACGCCATTAATAAGTAAAGTTATAGAACACTACTTTTGTAGTATTGCATACAGTATATTTTAGGATAACCGTCGTTGTTTGTCAATGGCATTTGAGATTATTTACATTTTTTATGAAAAGGATAAATCCATAGGATTTTACTATGAATTCCCTGTTATAACTGCGTTTTTCGCTCCCAGCCAGGCTATGCCCACAGCATTGTCGGAACTGTATTTGGCCTTAGCAAAATTAATCTTGTCTTTTTCCAGATAATTGCGCAGATTACTGCTGGCAGCCACGCCGCCCATCAGCAAAACATCGTTTATCCCGCTTTGCTCACGGGCTGCGGCAATAGCCTTGGACAGGCTTTTGCCGATATTATCAAATACCGCAGCGGCAATAGCAGCCGGCTCCACACCTTTGCTTATAGCTCTTTGCGCCGCTGATTCCGGTCCGGAAAAGCTGATATGGGTTCCTTTGACGCTGCCTGAAAGCCGAAAGCTCTTATCCGTGGCGGTCAGCGCCAGCTTATCCAGATGAGGCCCGGCAGGGAAGGGGTAGCCCAAAGCTACGCCGATCCTATCCACAAACTGTCCCGGCGGCAGATCGGTATCGCCGATTATGCTGATCTGATAGCGGGTAGGAGAGACGGGATCCGCTGCGGGGCTGACCTGCAATATTTCCCCGGTGCCGCCGGAAAGATGCAGCGCCAGAAAATCCTGCTGCCAGTTGAGTCCCGCCGACCAAAGGGCCGCAGCCAGATGCCCCTCCTGATGAGAATAGGCAATAAGTGGTATGTCCAGGGCGGCTGACAGTTGGCGCGCCATGCCGTGACCTGCTGTAAATACCGGCATAAAAGAGCCTTCCAGGGGCCGTGGCCGGATGGAAACAGCTATTGCGGAAAGTTTGCCCGCAGGCACAATGGAAAACGCTTCTTCGGCCAGGCCCGGTAAGTTTTGGATATGGGCATAAAGGGCGTCGATTTGCCTTAATCCCCTGTTGCCCTGGGCAACGGCCAAAGGCCGTCTCAAATCGCAGATGAGACGGCCTTTAAAGTCCATTATAGCTAATGAAGTGGTATAACAGCTTGTATCTATGCCGAGGATCATTTATTGTCCTCCGGCTGCTTGGTTTCCGAATGAGCCTTTTCCGGAAACTCATTGATGCGGATATTATCCAGGATGCCGTTAACAAAAGCGCCGCTGTTTTCATCACCGAATTTTTTGGCCAGCTCAATAGCTTCGTTGATGATAATGGAGCTGTTATCGCCTTGATCCCGCAGCAGTTCGGAAATAGCCATCCGTAATATGCAGCGGTCTACGGAAGCAAAACGGTCAATGGTCCATTCCCTGGCATGGCGGTTGAGCATAACATCGCTTTGAGGCTTGTCCTCCGCTGCATGGTGAGCCAGTTCTTTGGCAAAAAAAGCGCATTCCGGAGAAAGAGATATATCGTCAAATACCCGTTCCGCCAGTTTCCAGTCCTCGCCGCCCATCTCCATTTGATAAAAAAGCAGCAATGCAGCTTCTCTGGAGCGTCTTCTGGGAGAATCGGAAAGCTCCGCATAGTCCTCTTTGTTCATAAGAGCAAATTTTTTGGCCAGTGCCAATGCCTCATTTTTTGCTTTTTCCTCCTGGGCCCGTTTGCTCATCATGGTTTTTTTGAACTGAGGCAAAGGCGGAAGCTCAGGATCAGGTGGAACAGTGAATTTGCGTACTTTTCCGGTTTCAGTCATTTCTAAAGAAATCCTCGACTTTTTCTCTGACATTTGTTTTTTTATCCAGCATATGCCCAAGCCAAACCCCCAGGGCTATGCATAAATAAATGAAAATGGCTTTTAAAAAGGAATACTTGATGGCCAGCAAGGCAAAGAACAATCCTGCCAGCCCCAGGATTATTACCCATTTATGTTTGCGCCATATCTCCAAAAGCTGCATATCATTTTGCATTTACCGCAGCCTCCTTATTATCAATAACATCGTCGATCACGATCCGTATATCTGCAGGTATGATACCGGCGATAGCTTCCAGCTGGGTCTTTACATTCTCCCTGACCTGAGCGCCCAGTTCCGTAACGGAAAGCCCGCAGGGGACCTTGATATTGAGATGGATGTGCAGTCCGTTGTTTTTTACGGCCAGTCTGGCATCCACAGAATCGACGCCCTGCTGGGAAGATGCCGCTTTGACCACTACATTATTGAGTGCGGACAGGCTGATATCCACACAGCCGCCGTCCACTGTGGCAACCCGCAGTTTTTTCACTGCCGGTTTGGGCATCAGCGCGACAATTACGCAAAAAGCACCCAGTATAAGCAGTACTATACCGAAAAGTATACCCCACCAGATGCCATTGTCGGCAAGGAAGGTCTGTTGAAAATTATAAAGGAAACACTTGTCCAAAAAATCATAAATATTTTGGGCAAAGGTGGTGTTGATCAGCATCACGGCGATGATAGCCGCCGCGGCGATGCTGACCAGCCCCCATAAAGCAAGCAAGATCCTGCGCAGCGCTGCCATAGGATCCCTCCTTAATCTTTTGATCGGTTATTCCTCAACCTTGGGAGCGGAGCCGGGTGTGCCGGCAGGGAAAGAAACGCCCTGAATATGAATATTGACAGTGGGGCAGTTAAGTCCGGTCATGGTTTCAACGGAATCCTTGACTGCTTTCTGTACATTCTCGGCCACCTTGGCAATGGCTACACCGTAATCGACTATGGCATAGATATCGACAATGGCGTTTTGTTCCTGAATATCTACTTTAACACCTTTGGTAAGGTTTTTGCGGCCCAGCATTTCGGCAATACCGCCTACCACGCCGCCGCTCATGCCGGCGATGCCTTTGATCTCAGCGGCAGCCAGGCCTGCTATCGTTGCGACTACATCGGATGCGATTTTAACGGTACCGGCATTGGTACCTTCCAATGTATTTTCAGCAATTCTTTCTTCAGTTTCTACGCTCATGGTAAAACCTCCTTAAGCTTATTGTGCAGAATTATATGAGAAATTTTATTATAGTGGAACAAAAGCTTGTTTATAGTTATTATATCAAATACATTATCTTTTTACAATAATTACATTAGTAAATCCGCAGCCGCTTACCTGATCTACCGTGTCTGCAATGACAGCCGCGTCTTTACTGTCTATTTCGGTATCTACGATAACCGTGGCTCCATCTGTCTGCAGCATTACCACAGTTTCTCCGTATCCCTTGGTTTTCAGCAGGCTTTCTGCGGCAGCCTCGTTTTCCATATTTTGGGATATGGCCAGTCTTCTCTTTTCCGCGTCTTCCAGCGCCGCCGGGGAGCTATGTTCATCAGCAATGATATTTTCCAGCATATTCAGTTCTTTGCCCCTGGCCTGTTCCCGTTCCAGCCGCATACTGGCAAAATATTGAGCCCGGTCAGCCTCGTCATCGGATTCTGTCCCGCTGATAGTGGGATCGTTTTCCCCGTCGGCCTCCGGAGTTTCCGAAATTTCATCCTGTCCATCATTTACCGGTTGATTTTCCTGCTGTTGCTGCTCGTAAGATACCGTTTCCTCCGCTGGCTCCGCCTGCTGCGAAAGCTGCATACGGCCTTTGCCCAGATCCCAGAAAAGCGCCAGCACGCAAAGGGCGAGAAACAGCAGGGCGATAACTGCGGTAAAGGTTTTTGGTCTTTCTTCATTGCTTTTTTTATTCATAGTATCCTCCCGGTATGGTCTAAGTTATTGTGCCGGCTGCTTTTCTATTACTGCTACCTGAGAATAATTCAATCCCAGCAGACTGACAGCCGCCTGATAAAGCCGTTCCTTTACCAGAGGATCGGCTGCTCCTTCCGCTACTATTACTGCTCCTTGTACCCTGGGGAGCCTTTCCTTGACCAGCACCGGCTCGTTATTTATCTCGGTCAGGGAAATTTTGCTCTGGAGCTCCTGATCATCCTGGCGATTGTCGTTATCTGTAGCGTAAACCGCTTCTGTCCCCTCAGCCAGGGTAACTGCTGCCGAAACAGTGCCGGCGCCGTCTATCTGAGAAAGGATATTTACCAGTTTTTCTTCCAGCGCCGCTTCCTGTTGGGCATAGTTTTCTGCATTTGTCTGGCTGGGCAGCGCCGTTGTTTCCTGCTTATGGGTTGTTTTGGCGCCTGCCATGCTCATCAGCAGTATCCCTGCCAGCAAACAGACCGCCAGTTTTATCAGGAGTTTTTTATCTTTATCCGAAATGTTTTTCAGCTTGTTCCAGATTGCAGCTTTGCGGGTATGCTCTGTTTGTTTGTCTTCCTCTGCCATTGCCGGTCACTCCTCTCTGATTTGAATATATATTGCCTGATCGCTGATGATAAAATATTTTTCCAGTATCCTGCGTATGGCAGATTCAGCGGTCTGTGCTTCTGTATCAGCCTCTTTTACAGCGCAGATCTCCGCCCGGATAATGCTGCCGTCGCTGCTGGCGGATACTGTTGCTTCAGCGCTGCTTATCCCTTGCGCCAGGCAGGCTGTTGCCGCTATGCTTTGGGCCGCCCCTTCTTCATAATTGTTCATGGCTTCTTTTTCCAGGATCATATTTATGCGGCCGGCAGTTTCTTCATAATCGGCTGCCGCTTCATCGGCCTGATAAAGATCGGGTAATTGCCAGCGCATATTTTTTATTGCGTTTACTGAAGGAATAATTATCAGCGCCAGCAGAATGATGGCGAAACCCAGCCTTACAAAACGGCTGAGCTCTCCTTTGGGCAGAAAAAGCTCCAGACAGGAGAAGATCAGCACCAGAATTATCACATTGCGTACTATTCCGCTGATAATATCCATTTGGCACTCCTAACGCATCATCATGGTGGTATTTCCCAGGCTAACCGTTAACGAAATGGCAAAGTAAGCGAAAAGGCCGCTGACAGCCAGGGCGGCGAACAGCATTATCAGGCTATTGCCCATGCCGCTTACAGCTTCGGCAAGTTTTTCTTCCCCCAAAGGCTGGATTACAGCTCCGGCTATTTTAAACATCAGCGCCTGCAGCAGGATATATACGGCAGGTAAAGCGCAGATGATAATAATGCCGATAACACCTATCAGTCCGATGGTGTTTTTCAGGATAAGGGCTGTTCCCAGTACGCTGTCAAAGGCATCGGCAAGGGAGCGGCCTACTATGGGAATAAAAGTTCCTGCTGCAGATTTTACTGCTTTTACCGCCAGACCGTCTGTGGTTGCGGCAGCCATGCCGCTGAAACCCAGAAAAGCGATAAAAAGGCTGACCATTATACCCATAACTCCCATGGCTATATTCTTGAAAAGCCCTGCCATCTTAGCCAGGGATATGCGGGGGGACAGGCTGCCGCACAGATTCAATACAGCGGAGAAACAGATCAGAGGAAAAATAAGGCTTCCCATAAGATCCAGCAGCAGAGAAAGAGCAAAAAGCAAAGCCGGATCAAGGAGACTGACAGTGGTTATCCCGCCCAGCGAGGCTAACAGCGGCACCAGCAGCGGCAGCAGGGCGCAGACCATATTTTTAAGCATTTCCACAGTCTCTTTGGCTTTGGAAAGGCAGGGCATAAAGGCCATTACAGCCAGACCCAGTAAAAGCAGATAAACTACCCAGCGCCCGATTTGGGCTATTTCCACCCCGCCGAAACTGTTTTTAAGTAAGGTCAGCAGTACTGCCATGAGGGAAAGCAATAATAATTGTCCCAGCAGAGAGGCGCTGCTGCGCAGCTGGCCAAAAAAGACAGCCCCCAAGGTTTCCCTGATAAGCTGCCAGTTAAATTCCTGTTCGCCGCTGAGCAGCCGCTGCCACAGATCGCTAAGATTCAGTTGGGTGTCCTGTTCTGCAAACCACTGATCCATATCCGCCAGTTGCTGCTCCAGTATAGATACATCTATTTCCTCAGCCAGGCCTGCAGCGTCCAGTTCTGCCGGTTCTTCTTCTGCCGCAGCCCAGGCCGGCGCAGGCATAACAAGGATCAGCAGCACCGCGGTTAATAATAGCCGTTTCATCACAGCAGCCCCCAGACGGTCTGCACTATGGACGAGAGCACAGGCAGCGATAGGATCAGTATGGCTACCTTGCCTGCCAGTTCCAGTTTAAGGGCGGCAGCTCCCTGGGATGCGTCCCTGCATACCTGGGCTGCGAATTCGCAGATATAAGCCACGCCGATTATTTTCAGGATCAGGCTGAAATAGTATTCGTTGACCCCGCCCATACTGCCCAGGGCTTCGTAACCCTGGAACAGGGTGGATAGAGAAGGGGCCAATTTGATCAGAATAATAGCTCCACCGGCCAAAGCTGCCAGGAGCGCCAGGGAATTCAACTTGCTTTCCTTAAGAAAAACAGCAGTGAGGACGGCTACCAGGGCTATGCCGATATATGTAAATATTCCCGTATCAGTCATAAAGCTTAAACACCTCCTGCACGCCCGTAAACAGATCCTGCAGCAGAGGCATTACTTTTATAAGTCCGATAGCCAGGCCTACTATCAGCGCCAGATAGGCAAATTCGTCCCGTCCCGCCTGCTTAAGAAATGTATGCAATATGGTTACCGCTATGGCCAGCGCCATTAAAAAGAAGATAACAGATACATCGTCCATAAATTTCTCCTTTATCATAACAGCAGCAGCGCCAGAACGGCTCCGCAGCTCCAACCCATAGCCCGCCAGATCTTACCGTATTTTTCAGCTTCCTGGGCTGACTTTTCCTCGGCTTCCGCCAGCCTTTGCCGCAGCAATTCCAACCTTCTCCGCTGATCTTCGTTATCACTAAGCCCCAAGCCGTCGCCGATCAGCATCAGCAGCTCCGCATCCTCCCCATCCATACCATGGTTGCGGATATTTTCTGCCCATGCTTCTCCTGCAGTTATGCCACGCCCCTCTGCCAGCAGGTCTGCCGTCCCCTGAAAAAGCCATCCTGCCTGGGCAGCTGCCGTCGATGCGTTTGACAGGGCCCGGCTTATAGGTACTGCATAGGACATTTCCCTCATCAGGGACAGCAGGCCCTGCTGCGCGCCGCGCAGGAGCATTTGCCTTTTTCGGGGCAGATATGCCCTTAGCCTGCCGGCTCCGGCACAGGCTATCAATATCATGATCATGCCGGCTATTTTCAGCATGGCTGCATAGCTCCGTCTTTTATCCATTCCACTGTTCCCGGCCCCTGCCTGCGGGAGAGCATAATGATACGGTCAAAAGCTTTTTCCCGCATAAGGCGTTTGAGCACAGGACGGCTGTGCAGCTCATCTGAGCTGCCGCAATGGGCAGATAACAACAGGCGTACTCCGGCATTTATGGCGTCTTCTACCGCAAGAGCATCTTCCTCACGTCCTATTTCGTCGCAGACCAGCAGTTCCGGGCCCATTGCCCTTAACAGCATGCCAATGCCTTCTGCTTTGGGACAGCCGTCAAGTACATCCGTGCGGCTGCCTACAGGTAATTGGGGTATGCCGCATCTGAGAGCGGCCAGCTCGGAGCGCTCATCTACCAATCCTACCCGCATTGGGGCGATGCCTTCGCCATTGCTGACAGCACAGGTCAGATCGCGCAGCAGAGTTGTTTTGCCTGCTCTGGGCGGAGCAACTATCAGAGTATGCTGCAGCCTGCCCTCTTTATCCAAAAGGCGGGGAAGCAGGGGAGCGGCCAGACCCCGCAAAGGGCGGGCGACCCTGATATTGACGGCTGATATCTCCCTGAGTGTGCGGATACGGCCGTTATGCAGCACCGCTCTGCCGCAAAGGCCGGCCCGGTGCCCTCCCGGCAGGGTCACATAACCCCGCCGCAGTTCCTCCTCCAGGGCATAGAAGGATGAATCTGTCAGCAGCAATACAGTTTTGCGCAGCTCTTCGTTGCTGAAAAGCATACCGCAGCCGGGATCATCTGTCAGCAGCCCCCCTTTTCCCACAAAGGCTTCGCTGTCGGCAAACCGCAGCAAAGGGGGAACCGCAGGTCGCAGTCTCAGTTCCTCCGCTGCCGCCAGTTTTTCTTCGGGGATAGCTGAAAGGAGGGATCTGAGCTCTTGGGGTAAAAAGGGAAAGATCTGTTCCTGAATAATATTTTTCATAAAAAAACCGCCTTGTCCCAAAGGATATTTAATCCTATGGAACAAAGGCGGTTATTAGAACAGTTATATTTCAGCAGCTTATATTTTCAACTGCCGGAAAAGGTGAATTATTCTTCATCTTCGTCGTCGCCGCAACTGCAGTCGCAATCACAGCCGCAGCCACAGCCGCAGAAATCATCCCGGTCTTCATCGCTGTCATAGACAACGGCGTTGCAACAAGGGCAGGTGACTTCGATAGGATCCTCTTCGTCCAGGATGGCAGCGTCAAAGCATACCTGCTCATGGCAGTTGGGGCATTCTACCTCTACATAGTCATCATCATCTTCTTCGTCCTCGTAGACGACTTCTTCCACAGTGGCCAGATCGCTGTCGATGGTTTCCACATAATCTTCCAGGTCTTCATGCTGCTCCCTCAGATCTGCCATTTCTTCAGCCATGTCTTCCAAAATCTCCAGCAAAGCGGTGATCAGTTTGCCTTCTTTGGATTCAGCCAGCTGCATGCCGTCTGCCTGACCCTGTAAATAAGCGATTTTTTCTTGCAGGTTTTTCATTGAAAAGCCCCCTTCCATTATCTATTAATAGCCTTTTGCGGCTTTTGATAGTATTGCCAATAATACGGTTACTGCTCTGGTAAATTATACCGATACGATTATTTGCAGCGTTCGATATATTCCGAGGTAGAAGTATTGACCTTGATGCGGTCGCCCACATTGATAAAGAAAGGAACGCGCACTACGGCGCCGGTTTCCAAAGTTGCGGGCTTGTTGCCGCCGGAAGCAGTATCGCCCTTGATGCCGGGCTCAGTATCGATAACTTCCAGCTCAACGGAGGAAGGCAGGTCAACGCCTAAAACAGTACCGTTGTAAGAAAGGATGGAAACGATCATGTTTTCTTTCAGGAACTTATTAGCATCAGCCATCTGTTCTTCAGTAAGCAGGCTCTGCTCATAGTTTTCGGTATCCATAAATACATAGTAGGTGCCGTCGTGATACAGATACTGCATTTCTCTGCGGTCAAGATGAGCCTTGGGCATTTTTTCACCGGCATTGAAGGTACGCTCGATAACTGCGCCGGTGCGGACATTGCGCATTTTGGCTCTGACGAAGGCTGAGCCTTTGCCGGGTTTGACATGCTGGAATTCGACGACTACATAAGCATCGCCGTCCATTTCCACAGAAACGCCGGTTTTGAAATCGTTGGTAGAAATCATAAAAATCCCTCCGAATTAATGATCAAAGCTGTTTATTTTAATAAAATAATAGAATCAGTATAACATAAAGAAAGCGGCTTGCCAATAAAAATTTGCGGAAAGCCGCTGCCTAATTCAATGGGTATAGGCGGCTTTGTGCAGCCGGATTTGCCAAAGCCCCTGTTGTGAGCAACAGGGGCTTTGCTTAAGCTTTTGTAATGATCTTCAAAATAAAAACTATTTGTTGCGTCTGATCTCTTTGATGCGGGCTGCTTTACCGGTGAGATTGCGCAGGTAATACAGCTTGGCCCGGCGTACTTTACCCTCGCGTTTGACAACGATCTTGTCGATACGGGGTGAATGCAGGGGGAAGGTTCTCTCAACGCCTACGCCGTAAGCAACGCGGCGTACGGTGAAGGTCTCGCGGATGCCGCCGCCCTTGATCTTGATAACAACGCCTTCATAGACCTGGATACGTTCGCGGGCGCCTTCAACAACTTTCACATGGACCTGTACGGTATCGCCGGGGCGAAAAGCGGGCAGATCGTTTTTAAGTTGTTCCTGTTCCAAAACATCAATAATATTGCTCATATATCCTCCTTTATTCGTCAGCCGTTCATTCCCGCGGGAAAGCAGAAAGCGGCAGAGGACCGGCTCATAAAAACAGCCCTTGTATTATAACATAAGCACGGGCTGTTTGGCAAGTATTATTTTTTTTCTTTGCTGCCAAGGAGAAGCCTTTGTTCCATGGCAGCAAGCTCATCTTTGAGCTTTTGGGGTATAGTATCGCCGATCTTGTTATAGAACTGGCGGATATTCTCGATATCTTCCAGCCAGTATTTGTGTTCGATATTGAGAATGCTCTGCAGATCGTCTCTGGTAAAATTATGTCCGGGAGATATCTGGTAATCAAGATTATTAAGGTCTATATCTTCCGCATAGGGGACATAGCCGATCTCGGTTTTTCTGGCGTCCACTCTGCCGGTGCAGCGGTTGATTATCCATTCCAGAACTCGGAAGTTTTCCCCGAAGCCAGGCCAGATATAGTTACCGTTTTCGTCCAGGCGGAACCAGTTTACATTAAAGATTTTGGGCAGCTTATCCGGGTCTGTCTTTTTGCCCATATCCAGCCAATGCTGAAAATAATCTCCCATATCATAGCCGCAGAAGGGCAGCATGGACATGGGGTCCCTGCGCACGACCCCCACTGCGCCGGTGGCAGCGGCGGTGGTTTCGGAAGCCATGATTGAACCCACGAATACGCCGTGATCCCAGTCAAAAGACTGATATACCAAAGGCGCGGTCCTGGCTCGGCGGCCGCCGAAAATTATGGCGCTCAAGGGAACGCCCTCGGGATTCTCCCATTCCTTGGAGATGCAGGGGCAGTTGCGGGCGGGAGCTGTAAAGCGGGAATTGGGATGGGCGCCTTTGGCGCCGCTTTCCGGATCCCAGGGTTTACCTGTCCAGTCGCAGACTCCGTGAGGCGGGTTTTTATCCAGACCTTCCCACCACACAGTACCGTTTGGTTTTATAACTACATTGGTGAAAATAGTCCCTTCTCTGGTGCAGGCCAGAGCATTGGGGTTGGATTTTTCATTGGTGCCGGGAGCTACTCCGAAAAAGCCGCTTTCCGGATTCTGGGCATAAAAGCGGCCGTCCTTGCCCACTCTTATCCAGGCGATATCGTCGCCCACGGTCCATATCTTATAGCCGCGGATACGGTAGCCTACGGGAGGGATGAGCATGGCCAGATTGGTTTTGCCGCAGGCGCTGGGAAAAGCCGCCGCCACATAGCGTACTTCGCCGCGGGGGTTTTCTATACCCAGGATCAGCATATGCTCGGCCATCCAACCCTCTTTCCATCCCTGATAAGAGGCTATGCGCAGAGCAAAGCATTTTTTCCCCAGCAGAACATTGCCGCCATAACCGCTGTTGACGGAGCGTATGGCATTGTCTTCCGGGAACTGGAGAATGTAACGCTTATTCTCATCAAGGTCGCATTTCCCGTGAAATCCGCGGACAAAATCATCACTGTCTCCCAGAGCTTCCAGTATTTTTTCACCTGCCCTGGTCATTATAACCATGTTTAAAACTACATATATGCTATCGGTAAGTTCAATACCTATCTTGGAAAATGGAGAACCAACTACACCCATGGAAAAGGGGATGACGTACATGGTTCGCCCCTTCATGCTGCCTCTGAGTATCTCGTCGGTCATGGCATATGCTTCTTTGGGGTCCATCCAGTTGTTGGTGGCGCCGGCATTCTTTTTATCCCGGCTGCAAATGAAGGTGCGGGATTCTACCCTGGCTACATCATTGACATCAGTGCGGTGGTAATAGCAATTAGGCAGCTTGGCCTGATTCAGCTTTATCATCTCACCTGTTTCACAGGCAATTTTGCGCAGTTCGTCAATTTGCTCCTGACTGCCGTCTATCCAGACAATGTGGTCCGGTTGGGCCAATTGGGCAGATTCGCGGACAAATTGATTGACCGCGGCATTTTTGCAGTCCATCTTCCTATCCTCCGGTACTTTTGTTGGGTACAGCCCCATAATTCTGATGGGGGTTAAAAAAAATATAATAAATCCGGGCTTTGCCATTAATGCAGAATAAGCGGCAAAAGCGGCAATGCGGGGATCATATCTTTGATATATTAAAGACAAAAACGTTAAATCCTTTTATTGTTCTAAATAATTGTGGATTTTACGGCATTTTTCCCGAAAAATCTATTTTTACCGGATGTTGCATTGATAATAGACTGCGTATTTCCTTTTTCATCCTGGCATGTTCTTCGGGCGGTAGATCCTTGCCGCCTTTTCTGATGACCGGCAGCTTTTTAATGACTGAGGCGGGACGGGGCGTCAGCAGGCAGATATCGTCGGCCAGTAATAATGCCTCGTCTATATCGTGGGTTATCAGCATAACACCCGGCGCGAACCTTTCCATTATCTGCTTTAAAAGTTGCTGCAGGTCTTCCTTGGTCAGCGCGTCCAGACGGGAAAAAGGTTCATCCAAAAGCATCATATCCTCGCCGGCCAGCAGGGTGCGCAGCAAAGCGGCCCTTTGTCTCATGCCGCCGGAAAGTTGGGCGGGATAGCATTGCTCAAATCCTTCCAGTCCGAATACCGGCAGGTAGGAAGCTGCCTTTTCCCTTGCCGCTTCCAGCTCATACCGGCCTTTGATCCGGGCCGGCAGGCAGATATTATCCATTATTTTTAGCCAGGGCAGCAGTTTATCATCCTGCATGCACAAACCGATGCTGCCCTTTATACTGACAGTGCCGGCATCCGGCGGGAAAAAACCGGCTATCATAGCGAAGATAGTGCTTTTGCCGCATCCGGAAGGCCCCAGAAGAGCCAGACATTTCCCCTGCTCCAGATGGAGGCTTACCCTGTCCACCACTTTTATTCTCTGCCTGTTGACAGAGAAATATTTTTCCACGTCGGTCAGTTCTATGCTATTCATGGTCTCACCTATATTTTATTGCGGCAGATAATCATTGGTGAATGCCTCTTTCCCGGCAAATTCCTCGCTCAGGATCCCCTGCTGATAAAGCCAGTCGGCAAAACCCTGCCAGATTTCCTCATTTTGGTATCCCCAGTAGGGAGCGTCGGCTGTAAATTGAGTAGCTGCCCAGGCCAGTCCTGCCGCCGTATTCTCTTCATTAAGTTCGGGGATCTCTGTCAGCATTATTTCCGTTGCCTTTTCCGGATTTTCCGCCGCAAAGATGTATCCCTTGCTTACAGCAGCCATAAAGGCTTTTGCCGTATCTTCATTATCCGCCAGCCATTTTTCTTCGGCAACCACCACCGGGGTATAGTAATCAAGAGCAGGGTCTATATCCTTGACCCAGATAAGATTAAGCTCTTCTGATCTGAGCTGGGCTTCTATGCCGGTGACACCATAATATATCCAGGAAAAATCAACCTGTCCGCTGGCAGTTGCGGCGAAAAAGTCCGAGCTGCCTATATCGATGATCTCTACAGGAGATTGATAGTTTTCCTTTTCAGCCAGATAATCAAGGAGCGCGGTCTCCACCTGGCCGCCCCAACCGCCGTAAGTGCGGCCGTCAAAATCCGCTACTGTTTCGATGCCTTTATCCTTGGGCGATGCAAAACAGGAAGTATTATGCTGCATAATTGCTGCCAGAGAAACTACCGGTATTCCCTGAATGCGGCCGAAAGTTACTTCCTCCTGATAGCTGATGCCAAACTGGGCCTGTCCTGCGGCTACCAACTGCAGGGCATAATTGTCGCCCGGCTGCACTATGGTTACATCAAGTCCCTGCTGGGTGAAATAGCCTTCATGCTGAGCTATATACAGGCCAGCATGATTGATATTGGGAGTCCAGTCCAGACATATGGTCACAGGGGTAAGAACGGCGTCGTCCCCTGTTTGCTCCGTATTTCCGCAGGCCGCGAGGAATACGGATGCTGTAAGAATGGTAATGAGTATTGCTAAAACGGTGATTTTCTTCATTGCAAAGCCTCTTTTCTGTAAGTATTCTGTAAGCATTTTGATTTGGATATTATTTATAAAAATTTCAGGATTCAGGCATCTCCCGAAATATTTTCAGCATAAGGCGGCAGGCCCTCCCATTTGTCGCCGCTTTGATATTTTTGCCAGGAAAGCAGCTTTGCTTCAGCCGCCTTTACTGCCCAAAACAGCAGAGCGCTCCAGAAGATAATAGCCAGTATACCGGCGAAAACCAGGTCTATCTGAAAGGAATTCTGCGCTCTGATTATCAGCAGCCCCAGCCCGGCGGTGGCGCCCAGCCATTCGCCGATCACTGCCCCCATTACGCTGTATACTGCCGATATTCTGAGCCCGCTGAAAAAATAGGGCAGCGCATTGGGGAGTATGACCATCCGGAAAAGCTGACTGCCGTTCATGCCCATTGCCCGGAAAAAAGCCGCTGTTTCGCTGTCGGTGGCAGCCAGACCGCTGAGAATATTGATGGTCATGGGGAAAAAACAGATAAGTATTACTACAAGTATTTTGGGAAGAATCCCGTACCCGAACCAGATTATAAATAACGGAGCCAGTACTATTATGGGTATCATCTGGGATACCAGCAGCAGAGGATACAGTGTTTTGCGCACTGCCGGCAGCAGGGACATCAGCAGGGCAAAGATCATTGACAGAACAGCTGATAGAAGAAGGCCCAAGCCAGCTTCAGCCAGGGTGTACAGGCTGTGATCCCAGATAAGCCCCACATTGGCCCCAAAGCTGGAAAGCACCTGCCCGGGGGTGGGCAGAAGCCAGCTTTTGCTGATTATATATTTAGACAACACCTGCCATATCAGAATAAATACGGCTATTCCTGCCAACGGGTAAAAAATATTTTGTTTTGTTTTCATGATATTTTCACCACTATGCTTCCCTACAGTTGTTTCAGGATGCGGTATTGGAAAAAAAATTGTCCGTAGACAATACGGACAAGGAAAAATAAAAGCAACGCGCTCCCTCCGCCGGTATTGTCCGGATCAGGTCAAAGGGTCGGGATATTATCCCCTCTCAGCCAAAGCGGCTCCCCTGTGCTTGATATGCAATTTTGTTCAAATTGTAGCGCAGCCGGAGATATAAGTCAAGTTTTATTTGCTTCTTTGTACCCCGTTGTAGTCAATGTAGCAGTCGCCGTCCAGCAGCAATTCGCAAACAGGCACCGCTTCCAATCCCTTTTCCCGGAAACAATCCAGTATTTGGGGAAGGGCCTCCGCAGTATGTAATCCGTTGTTATGAAAGAGTACGATATCGCCGGCCTGTATATCCTTGGTGACCCTTTGGCATATTTCATCCGCTTCCAGATCTTTCCAATCCAGGCTGTCTACGCTCCACTGGATACAGTCATAACCGCAGGCGTTTACCAGTTCCACAACTTTATTGTTGTAATCGCCAAAAGGCGGCCTGAAGAGTTTGGGCGTATAACCGGTGGTCTGTTGTATCAGTTCATAATTATCTTTAAGTTCCTGAAGTATCTCCCCATCGGAAAGCTGGCTGAAATGTGGATGAGTAGTGGAATGCATACCTATTTCATGCCCCCGCAGCGCTATTTCCCTTGCCAGCTGCGGATACTCCTCCAGCCAGATATTGACCAGAAAAAAGGTGGCTTTTACCTGGTACTCGTCCAGTATATTCAGCAGATCCGGGGTGTATTCAGCCCCCCAGCTGGCATCGAAGCTTATGGCTACCTGATCGTCACAGGTAGCTACTTCGTAAATCGGCAGCAGCCTGGTTTGCGAGCTTACCTGGGAGATCAGATGATTGGGTTGCAGCAGCATGATTCCTGTGGCCAGTAAACAAAGCAGCAGCAGGCCCGCAGCCAGCCGCAGCGTTTTTTTGCGTATTATTATGGTTTTCATATTCATCCCTCCGCCAAATAACTATGCCGGATTTTGTGGAAAAATGCCGCTTGGGCCCGTTTTTGCAGGAAAACATACTTTGATGTAGAAATTTTACAAAATATTTTTAATTGCGGAGGATGGCGTGAAGATACTCGGTTTGGACCCTGGCAACGCAATAACCGGCTATGGGCTGATAACAGCAGAAAAGGGCGGTTACCACCTGGAAGAGTTCGGCGCTTTGCGCACCCCCGCCTCAATGACCCAGGAAAAGCGTTTGCAGCTTCTTTATGATAAGCTCAATGAGCTTTTGCTGCGCATCAAGCCTGATCAGGTCGCTATCGAAGAGTTGTTTTTTAACCGCAATATCACTACCGCTGTGCCTGTGGGTCAGGCGCGGGGAGTATTGCTGCTGGCCTGTGCTCAAAAGGGACTGCCTGTTGCCGAATACACCCCTTTGCAGGTAAAGCAGGCCTTGACCGGGTATGGCCGTGCCGAAAAAAAACAGATTCAGTATATGGTCTGCCGTTTGCTGCAAATGGACGCTCCCCCGAAAAACGATGACGCCGCTGATGCTCTGGCTATAGCTATCACTCATGCCAATTATTATCGGGGAGCTATGTTGAGAGGAGCCGGAAAATGATAGCCTTTCTAAGAGGCAGAGTCGCCGCAATAGAAGATGAAGGTCTGGTTATTGAAACCGGAGGAGTAGGTCTGCTGGTGGGCGTGCCTATGACCAGGCTTGATCCCAGGCCGGAAATCGGCGGGGAACTGATGCTCCATACCTATCTGCAAGTCAAGGAAGACGGCTGGCAGCTTTATGGCTTCAGCGACCGGGAGCAGCTTGCTGTATTCAAGATGCTGCTTTCCATATCGGGCATCGGGGCCAAAACGGCGCTGGCAATTATTGACCGCTTGTCTGCCGCCAATATTGCCGGGGCTGTTGCTTCCGGGGATACGGCGCCTTTAACATCTGTATCGGGTGTGGGTAAAAAAACTGCCGAACGGATAATCCTGGAGCTGAAGGATAAATTTGCCGGTTTGGGAATAAAGGCCGGCGTTCCTGCCCCGCAACCAAAAGAGCAGGCACTTAATGCAGATTTGCTCAGCGCCTTGAAGCAGCTGGGCTATACTGCCACCGAATCAAGAGCTTTCGCCATGAAGGCGCAGGAAGCTCTCGGCAGCGGCGCGGACGAGGAATCGCTGCTGCGAGAGGCACTTCGGATAGCAATGCGTTCCTAAAGGAATTTATACCGGCTGAAAGAGGCTTTTATGGATAATCAACGTTTAACCAGTCCTGATCTGCTGTGGGAGGACAGCGGTGAGGCGGTCATCCGTCCCCGTTATTTTTCCGAATATATCGGCCAGGAACAGATAATCGATAATATCAAGGTATTTGTCAAAGCTGCTCAGGGCAGGGGAGAGGCCCTGGATCATGTGCTGCTTTACGGCCCGCCCGGCCTGGGTAAAACCACTCTTGCTGGTATTATTGCCAATGAGCTGGGGGTAAATATGCACGTTACCTCAGGCCCCGCCATTACTCGTCCCGGAGATCTGGCAGCCATCATCTCTGCTTTGGACGAGAAAGATATCCTTTTTATAGATGAAATACACCGTCTGAACCGCTATGTGGAGGAGGTTCTTTATCCTGCCATGGAGGATTTTTGTATCGATATCATGACCGGCAAGGGCCCCGGCGCCAAAAGCCTGCGTTTTTCCCTGCCGCCCTTTACCCTGATAGGCGCTACCACCCAGGCGGGGATGCTTTCGGCGCCTTTGCGGGATAGATTCGGCGTTATCTGCCGTATGGAATATTACGATCACAACCAGCTGCTGGCTATTATCCGCCGCTCGGCAAAGGTTTTTGATGTTAAAATAGACGAACAGGGAGCGGATCAGATCAGCCGGCGCAGCAGGGGAACCCCCCGTATCGCCAACCGTTTGCTGCGCCGCCTGCGTGACTTTGCGGAAGTGCAGGGCGACGGCATTATCACCGGGGAGATCGCCGACAGCGGCCTGAACAGTCTGGGCATAGACCAGCAGGGGCTGGACGAGGTGGACCGCAAGGTGATGCTGGCCATGCTGGAAAAATATGACGGCGGCCCGGTAAGCGCGGAAAATATTGCCGCCAGCATTTCGGAAAGCCTGAACACCATAGAGGATGTGTGCGAACCCTATCTGATGAAGATAGGTTTTCTGCAGCGCACTCCCAGAGGAAGGGTAGCTACCCGTCTTGCCTGGGATTATTTTGATAAAAAGCCCCAGAAAGCTCAGCCTATGCCGGCTGACAGCGACAGTTTGTTTTAGCGGAGATATATCATGAAATTATTGCTTCATTGCTGCTGCGGACCCTGCGCTATGGGTTCCCTTCCCCAGTTTGAGGAAGCCGGCTATGAACCCTTCGGTTATTTTTATAATCCCAATATCCATCCTTATCAGGAGCATAAGGCGCGGCGTCAATCCTTTGTGGCTTTAATGGAAGCCCGGGGCCTGCCTTATCTGGCACTGAAGGATTATCCCCTGGAACAATGGCTGGCCCAGGTGGCCGCAGAACCCTCGGCCCGCTGTACTTACTGCTATGAAAGCCGTCTGACCGCTGCTGCCGATTATGCGGCGGCTAACGGGTTTGGCTGTTATTCTACCACATTGCTGATAAGTCCTTATCAGAATCATGAGCTCATTCGCCGGCTGGGAGAACGCATCGGCTGGGAGCGGGGAGTGGAGTTTGCCTATATAGATCTGCGGCCCGGTTTTCGCAGCGGCCAGGAAGCCGCCAGGGAAGCAGGTCTGTATATGCAGAAGTATTGCGGCTGTATTTACAGTGAAAAAGAACGTTACTGCCATAAGAAAAAACCGAAAGGAGAAAAAGCATGATGAAAAAAGGTGCGCGGATATGGGGAATACTGCTTTTGACTTTTGTCATGCTGCTTGCAGCAGTCCCGGCTCTGGCTGATGATTATGAGGATCTGCCCGGTCAGGAAGTAAGGGTACTGCTTTCCGGGTCTTCTTCAGCGAATGAATATACTATTACCGTCGGCAATGGCAGCTATGATATTGTGTCCGCGGATCATCCTTCCAGAATACTTACAACGGTTTATGCCGGCGAGAAAATCATTTTCAAACTGGATGGCGCCGGTTCGTACAGTGTGGAGACCGATGATTATTACAAAGAGAGCAGCAGTCCTTTTATGGCTGTGCCGGAGGATGCCGATGATTATTTTGTTTTCCGGGATTCTTCTTACAGGGGCTGCTTTAAGGCAATATACAGCGGCAGCTACTATTATGCGGTAAACCAGATAAATGTGGAACTTTATCTTTACGGCGTCGTAGGACGGGAGCTGGGATATGGGTATAATGAAGACGCAACCATGGCCCAGGCTGTAGCGGCCCGTTCCTATGCTCTGGCCAATTACAGTTCCGCCAACAAGTATTATGACCTTACTGCCACTACCTCTTCTCAGGTGTACGGCGGCAAGGGAGCGGAAACTGCCAAGATCATCAAGGCCGTGGATGATACCTGCGGTTATGTGCTGATGTATAAAGGCAATTATGTGCAGACCTATTACAGTTCCAATATGGGAGGCTATACCGAGAATATCGAAAATGTCTGGGTCAGCGACGCTGTCCCTATCAAGGGCGTGCCTTCACCCCATGACGCTTGGGCCGGTAAGTACAGCAGCTATGGCGCATCCACCTATTCCTGGAGCGTGGAGTATACTCCGGAGCAGCTGGTGGCATTGGCCAATAAATATGCTAAAACGGATATAGGCCAATATACCGGCATCAGTTATTCTGACACTTTGTCCGGGGTAAAAAGTGTTTCCGGACGGGCCATGACCCTTACTATCAGCGGCACGAAAGGCAGCGTCACCGCTACCAAGGATAATATCCGCAGCCTGCTTAATTTGAAAAGCACTTTAATAACTGTTACCGATAATACCAGCAGCAGGGTAGCCGGGTATGTGATGGGCAGCGACGGCAGGGCTATTGCTTTTTCATCATTGGATGATGTTTACGCTATTGCCGGCGGCAATGGTATTATGAAGGCCAATGGCAGTGAGAAAACCGTTTATGCAATTGGCGGCGACGGTATGGTATCCATAGATAAAAAAGGCGGTTCGGGAAATACCGTTACCATTCAGGGAAAAGGGTACGGACATGGCGTTGGATTATCCCAGTTTGGCGCTATCGGCATGGGTGACGACGGATATAGCTGGGATGAGATCATCCGGCATTATTTTTGTACCGGCAATGATATCCGTCTTGAATGTACCTATTAGTACAAGAGATATTCCTATTGCAGTTATCCGATAAAACCGCGCTATTTTATAATAAATATATCCCGGGAGAAAAAATGAGAGTAGAAGATTTTGATTATGATCTGCCGGAAGAATTGATTGCTCAGGACCCAATAGAGCCCCGCGATTCTTCCAGGCTGTTGATAATGGACAGAGCCACCGGCCGGCTGCAGCACAGCATCTTCAATCAGATAGGAAAAGAGCTGCATCCAGGTGATATGCTGGTTATAAATGATACCAAGGTACTGCCTGCCCGTCTTTTTGCCCGCCGCAAAAGCGGAGCCGGCATAGAACTGCTGCTTTTAAAGCAGGTAGAGCTGAATTGCTGGCAATGCCTGGTCAAACCAGGGCGCAAGGCGCTTCCGGGAGAGGAGTTGTTTTTTGCCTTGCCGGAGCTGACTGCCAGGGTGGAGGCCATCAGTGATGAGGGAACACGTATCATCCGCTTTTTCTCCCAAGGAGATTTTTATTCTGTACTGGATAAGCTGGGCACTATGCCCCTGCCCCCTTATATCAAAAAGCCTTTGGCCGATCAGGACCGTTATCAGCCGGTCTATGCCAGGGAGCGGGGCTCGGCCGCCGCGCCTACTGCCGGGTTGCATTTTACCGACAGGCTTATGCAGGAGCTGGCCGGGCAGGGAGTGCTTTTTACCAGAGTAATGCTCCATGTGGGTCTGGGTACTTTCCGCCCGGTAAAGGTGGATACAGTAGAGGATCATCAGATGCACAGCGAGTTCTACCGGGTAACGCAGGAGGCGGCGGACGCAATCAATAAGGCCAGGGCTGCCGGAGGCCGCATCATTGCCGTAGGCACTACGGCAGTGCGCACCCTGGAAACAGTGGCTGCTGATGACGGAACAATGAGCGCAGCCGAGGGCTGGACCCAGAAGTATATTTACCCCGGCTATAAATACAAGATAGTTGACGGCATGATAACTAATTTTCATCTGCCCAAAAGCACTTTGATAATGCTGGTATCGGCCTTTGCCGGCAGGGAGAATGTGCTTAACGCCTATGAAGAAGCTATCAGGGAGCGCTACCGCTTTTTCAGCTTCGGCGACGCCATGTTCATCCGTTAACATCTTTACACTTACCCCTAATAAATCAGGAGGGCATATGTCCAATTCACCCATATCTTTTGATCTGCAATACACCGATGACCGTACTATGGCCAGAGCGGGCCTTCTGCATACTGCGCACGGAGATGTCATGACCCCGGTATTTATGCCGGTGGGTACCTGCGCCAGCGTCAAGACCATGTCGCCCCATGAGCTGAAGGAGGTAGGCGCTCAGATCATTCTCAGCAATACCTATCATCTTTATCTGCGTCCCGGCCATGAGCTGGTGGCAGAGGCGGGAGGGCTGCATTCCTTTATGAACTGGGATCGGCCCATTCTGACAGACAGCGGCGGTTTCCAGATATTTTCCCTGGCAGATCTGCGCAAGCTGACTGATGAGGGAGCCATGTTTGCTTCCCATATTGACGGCAGCCGTCATTTTTTCACTCCGGAAAAGGTGATGGATATAGAAATGGCTCTTTCTTCCGATATTGCCATGTGCTTTGACGAGTGTTCGCCCTATCCCGCGGAATACAGGCAGGTCTATAAGGCCATGGAACGCACCAAGGCCTGGGCCGAGCGCTGCCATTGCCATCATCACCATCCTCAGCAGGGAGTTTTTGGTATAGTGCAGGGTGGTCTTTATAAAGAGCTGCGGCTGAAAAGCGCTGCGGATATCACTGCCCTGGATTTCCCCGGATACGGCATAGGAGGGCTTTCCGTTGGCGAGCCCAAAGAACTGATGTATGAATGCCTGGATTATCTTACTCCGGTCATGCCGGAGCATAAGCCCAGGTATCTGATGGGAGTAGGTTCTCCGGACTGTCTGGTGGAAGGCGTGACCCGGGGCGTGGATATGTTTGACTGCGTGCTGCCAACCCGCATCGCCCGTAACGGCACGGTGATGACCCCTGACGGCAAACTGGTGATCCGTAATGCGGAGTATGCCCATGATTTTCGGCCTTTGCAGGAGGATTGCGGCTGCTATGCCTGCCGCAATTTCAGCCGGGCCTATATCCGCCATTTACTTAAGGCAGGGGAGGTCCTGGGTATTCGCCTGACCACTATCCATAATCTGTATTACCTGTGCCATTTGATGGCAGATATCCGCCAGGCTATTTTCGACGGCTGCTTCAGCGAGTTCCGGGCTGATTTCTGGAAACGCTATAAACTGTAATTGCTGCCTGGTGCATGGATCATAGGGCTGCATGTTATATGGATAATAGCTAAGGAGCTGATGAACTATTTCATCAGCTCCTTTTTTCTGACTGCCATTTTTTGCTTCTGTTTACGGGTATCCACCAGCTTGATGATATTGGAGACGGTGCCTAAGACAGCGCCGCTTATCAGAAAGATCAGCCTGTTGTCCTGGCTGAAGATAGCCAGCGCCAGCAGGATCAGGGCAATGATACCGGTAACGCATTGGCCTATCAGTGCAGCAGTCCAGATGGCAGGCGGTTTTTTGCCCCAGCATTTTTCCGGCGGCTCAGCGGCTGTCTTTTCAATAGCGTCGGCGGCTTCTTCAGCTCCGCCGCAGCAACGGAAGCTGGCTGCCAGCACGGCGGCTTGCTCCCGGAAGCCGGACTGCGCCAGTAGCTGTTCAACGCCGGCGCGGATAGCAGCGGGCTGGCTGTCCTTGAGCATTATGCCGGCTCCCAACTGACTGATGCGGTTTGCCACGCCCTGCTGCTCTTTGGTCAGGGGATACAGCAGCAGCGGCACGCCGCAGTACAGGCCCTCGCTGGCGCTGTTCATGCCGCAATGGGTAAGGAAAACATCGGCTGCCTGCAATACTGCCACCTGATCCACGTTGGGGGCGACCTGAAAATTGGCAGGTAACTGACCCAGACTTTGTATATCCACCTGACATCCCACGGACATGATAACCTGATAGCGCGGGTCATTGCCCAAAGCTGTAAGACAGTTGCGGTAAAAATCCAGCATGGCGTTATTGACTGTGCCCAGGGAAATGTAGATCAGGTTTTTGTCAGGCTCCTTGTGTACCTGGGATACGGCAGGACGCAGCAGCGGCCCCACAAAATGATAATGCCGGGAGAAGCTTTCGGCACAGGGCTGGAATTCCGGGGAGGTGTAGACAATAGTGTTTGTATAATTATCATTACTGATAATATCCAAAATGCCTCTGCAGTGATAGCCCTTATCCCGCAGCTTTTGCAGACTGCGGTTGATGGCAGGCATATCCCCCAGCATTTGCAGCATATTGCCGGGGCCTTGCTTCATCACTCTGGCGGAGTATTGATTAAAGGCGAAGGTTGTAGTGGAGCACATATAGGGGATATTCAGCTTTTGCGCTATCAGCTTGCCCCAGTAAGCCATGGAATCAGCCACTATGATATCCGGTTTGTAGCTGGCCATTTCCCGGCAGATCCACTGATCTATCGCCAGGGTGGTGTCCACTATCAGATTGGCGGCAAATTTCAGATCAGTAGCTACTTTGGCTCCCGCGGACGGGGGCATCTGCTTTCCCTCATCCAGATCGATGCTGACAAATTTCGCTCCCGCTGTTTCCACCTTTTCCCGGAACTGCTCTGTGGTATAGTAACGCACCTGATGTCCCCGCCGGTTCAGCTCTTCAATTACAGCCAGGGTAGGGTTGGTATGCCCATGGGCAGGTATGCAGAAAAAAGCTATCTTACTCATGGTCAGCCTCCCCGGCATTAAAAAGCTGGGCAAAAAGCTGGTCAAACGCCCCTTTGGGCGGGATGGCCAAACCCTGCTTGGCATCTCCCAAAAGCAGCAGATTATCCCCGGGCCTGATCTGGAATACCTCTCTTGCCTCCTTGGGGATGACTATCTGCCCCTTGCTGCCTACAGTAACTGTCCATGCGTATTTGCCTTCCGGAATAGCCATTTTGATTCACCTCTGGTATGATTTATTATACTAATCATACTAGATTATCATAATATGTCAAGCGGTTATAAGCAGAAAAGATTTTTTCCCGGAAAATAAAAGCAGGCGTTATTGGCGCCTGCTTTGTAATGCTTTTATTTATCAGCTTCAGAGCTTGCCTGCTTAGTATCTGTTTCCTCTTCGGGTATATCATGTTCCTGCAGCTTGCTTTCAGCCGGTTTTTCTTCGCTGTTTGGGCAGTTTTCGCCTTCGCCGATCATATCGCTTATCAGCAGTTTGCTGCTCATCTTATTTGTACCCAGCAGCCAGAGCAGGTCGCCGTTACGCAACACCATATCCGGGTTGGGGTTGATAATTGGCAGCATATTGCGCTCCATGCCTATGAGTATGCAGTTAAAGCGATGCTTGAGGCCTGATTCGCGTATGCTCTTATAAGCCAGCCCCATGCCCCGGTCCACTTTGATGGCATAGCTGAATAACTGGTCATGCCCTGCCACTTTATCCTGCGTGTTGATGAAAGTGCGCAGATCGGGCATATGGTCCTGCCTTTCGTCATGAGCGCCTATGGAAAGCAGCCATGTGTCAAGCTGGGTTTTATCGCCGATAGCAAATATAATATCCCCGGCATGTACCAGCTCATTGCCTTCCGGAATATTGATATGGCGTCTGCCTCTGACGATCTTGATTACATTTATCTGGTAAATGGCTCCCCAGCGCAGTCCTGCCAGGCTTTTGCCAATGATGTCCAGGTTTTGCGGCATAGTTGTTTTTGCCACCAGCAGGGTTTCATCCAGCCAGTGATGATCTGCATCTTTATCTACGTTTTCCGCAAGCTGCTTTTCATTAAGATTGGAAAGGAAACGGGATTCTACCCGCAGATAAGATCCTGTAAGCAGCCGGGAACGGCCGATAGCCAGCAGCAGGATCAATGCCAGCAGGGCGATCCAGGGAGAGAAGAAGGAGAAAGTCAGCTGGAAACTGAGGAGCACCAGAGAAAGGGCTATCAGATAACGCAGGATAGTAAAAGCTATAAGGGGCAGGCGGTTGCTGCGGCTTTTGGTCCACAAGCGGACAAAGTATTTGTCCTTAAGATTCAGCAGGGCATGGAGCACGGGCGAGCAGGATGCCAGCAGTATTACCACTGTGATGATGCGGGCCCAGTTAGTATCTATCATGCCTTCCAGCCAGGGCAGCAGAAGCTGGCTGCCTATTATATTTAAACCTATGCAAATGGCGCTGAACAGCAGGATTTTGGCGATATTCTTTTTAAGGAAAATATGCCAGTCCTGTTCTTTTTCCTGTTCGTCACGTTTGTCGGATGTGTAGCGGGATAATTGCTTGAGTACCTTTTGGGGCAGTATTTTTTCCAGCTTATTATAAACAGTATCGCCGTGTTTGATGAAGAAAGGCGTTGTAAATGTGGTGACTACCGATACGGAGACAATTACGGGATAGATGAAGTCCCCGATAACCCCCAGGCTTTTACCCAAGGAGGCGATGATGAAGGAGAACTCGCCGATCTGAGCCAGGGACATGCCCACATGCACAGAATTGCGCAGGGGCTGTCCGGAAAGGAGCATACCCACGGTACTGAAAAAGGACTTGCAGAATACCACTATCAGGGTGATGATGAGGATAGGCAGCCAGTATTTGGCTATCATGGCCGGCTGTACCATCATGCCTACGGATATGAAAAAGATGGCGCCGAAGAGGTTCTTTACCGGGGTAACGACCTTTTCGGTTCTTTCGCCCTGGGAGGTGCCGGCAAAAATGGACCCGGCAAGGAAAGCGCCCAAGGCAGAGGAGAATCCCAGAGCTTCTGCCAGCAGCACCATGCCGAAGCAGGTACCAAGAGAGACTATAAGCAAGGTCTCGTCATTTATCAGCCGTTTGGAACGGTTGATAAAAGTGGGTATCAGATAGATGCTGACAATAAGCCATAAGGCCAGGTAAATCAGCATTGTCAGCAGATGGAGGGCTGTATCACCGCCGCTGTTGCTGCTTTGGCTGACTGAAATGGTGGTAAGCATTATCATCATAAAGATGCCGGCAATATCTTCCACTATCAGCACGCCGAATACGGAATCGGTGAATTTCTGACCGCGCATCCCCAGATCGTCAAAAGCTTTAATGATAATGGTGGTAGAGGACATGGAAAGCATGCCTCCCAGGAACATCGATTCAATATGAGTCCAGCCCATGGCCTGACCCACGCAGTAGCCCAGCAGCGCCAGGGTAATGATTTCCACCAGTGCGGTGATAATGGCGGTGCCGCCTACCCGCAGCAGCTTATGGAGGTTGAATTCCAGACCAAGGGAAAACATCATCATGATGATGCCGATTTCGCTCCATGTTTCTATGCTGTTCATATCTGATACCGAAGGTACTATGGTGCAGTAGCTGCTGACAAGAAAACCGGCTACTATGTAGCCCAGCACCAGTGGTTGGTTGAGCTTTTTAAATATGATGGTGATGATACCTGCCAGCAAAAGTATAAGGGCAAGATCAGAAATAAGAGTGGGAAGTTCCATATGCAATTCACCTTTAGTTTTTTACGATTTGGGTTCCGGTAATAATAAGATTCGTACATTACTATGGAAAAACCTGCAGGCGCAACCCCAGTGGGGATTTCTGATGGAAAACAAGCTGAATTTTTAAGGAATTTTTGTTCCTGCCTTATAGTTACCGTTGAATATAATACTAAAAATATAATATCAAAAATATTTTATCGCAGGCGTATCCGGGAAATCACATATTTTGTATGGCAACAAACATTATACTGCATACCGCGCCTGCTGTTAGCCGGATAATTGCCATTATTTACAGCCATTTATAATGAAAATTTTGTAGAATTTTTACATATAAAATAGTGACAAGCTATGCCGCTGGTGATATAATATTCGGTAAATCAGTTGCAAGGAGCTGATTCGGTTTGCGGTCAAATAATAAAAAGTACTTTGTTTTTATGGGGAATTTTGGCAGCGGCAAAACGGAACTGGCTTTGCATTTTGCCCGCGCTTCCGCAAAGGCGGGGAATCCCACTTCTTTGGTGGATCTGGATGTGGTGAATCCCTATTTCCGGGCTGCCGAGCGCCGTCAGGAGCTGGCGCAGGAAGGGGTACGCCTTATAACCCAGAATTTTGCTACCAGCAATGTGGAGATCATTACGGTAACTCCCGAAGTCTATTCTGTTTTTGTTCCGGGGGAAGGCTCAGTGATCTTTGATGTTGGCGGCGACGCTGTCGGCTCCCGGGCTATCGGCCAGTATAAACCATATTTCGACCGTATCCCCCCAGAAGATCTGCGTGTTTGGCTGGTGGTAAATTCCCATAGGCCGCTTTCCTCTACGCCGGAGCGGGTGGAAAGGATACTGGATGAGATAAGCGCCAGTTCCAGGCTATCGGTAAACGGCCTGATCAATAACGGCAATATGAGCTATGAAAGCAACGGGCATTATCTGGCCGAATCGTATCATGTATTGCGCCAGGTCAGCATAGATACGGGTATTCCCGTTATCATGACTACCGGAGAGGAAAAGCCGCTGGCAGAGTTCAGGGATATTGCCGCAGCCGAAGGGTTTGAACAAAAATATATTGGCGAAATCGTAACCATCAGCACTTTAATGCACCGGGATTGGGAACGCTTCGTCAGACTGGGATTTTAATGTATGGAGGTCATGGACATGCCAAAACTGACAATATATACCGAATTATGTAAGGGCTGCGGCCTGTGCGTGCGGGCTTGCCCCAAAAATTTATTATCGCTTTCTTCTTCCAAGCTTAATTCCAAAGGCTATCAGCCGGTGGAGATCAGCGATCAGGAAGCTTGCATAGCCTGTGCGGCCTGCGCTCGTACCTGCCCTGATCTTGCCATAGAAATTGATAAATAGGAGGATAATCATTACATGACCAGACAGTTGATGAAAGGTTGCGAGGCTATTGCCGAGGCTGCTATACGCGGCGGCTGCCGCTATTTCTTTGGTTATCCAATTACTCCCCAGAATGATATTCCGGAATACATGTCTGTCCGTCTGCCGGAGGTCGGCGGCGTATTTCTCCAGGCAGAATCGGAGGTTGCTGCTTCCAATATGGTATATGGTGCGGCAGGCGCAGGCGCCAATGTTATGACTTCCAGCTCCAGCCCGGGCATCAGCCTGAAGCAGGAAGGCATTTCCACTATTGCCGGCGCTGAATTGCCCTGCGTTATAGTTAACGTTATGCGCGGCGGCCCCGGTATCGGCGGCATTCAGGCCAGCCAGGGAGACTATTTTCAGGCTACCAAGGGCGGCGGACACGGGGATTACAAGCTTATCGTTTTCGGTCCTGATTCCGTTCAGGAAGCCATTGATATAATGTATGAGTCATTTAATATTTCCAACAAATACCGCACCCCGGTAATGGTGCTGGCCGACGGTCTTATCGGCCAGATGATGGAGCCGGTGACTATGCCCGAGTTTAAAACCGATGAAGAACTGGCCTGTGATAAATCCTGGGCAGCCCGGGGCTGGCAGGAGGGCTGCGGCCGTCCCCGCGCTATCATCAATTCCCTCTATATCGAGGACGAGGCTTTGCAGGAGCTGCATCGCCGCCTGCAGGCTCGTTATCGGGAAATCGAAAAGAACGAAGTCCGCTATGAGTATTACAATACCGAAAATGCGGAATTCATCCTGGTGGCTTACGGCACTGTTTCCCGGGTAGCCAGGGAAGCTATCGACGATTTGGCGCAAATGGGCATTAAAGCAGGCCTGGTTCGTCCTATCAGCCTGTGGCCTTTCCCCAGCCAGGCCATTTATGACGCAGTAGCCCAGCCTTCTGTAAAAGCTGCCCTGACCCTTGAGATCAGCGCAGGTCAGATGGTGGAAGATGTCCGTCTGGCTGTTAACGGAATTAAGCCTGTTGAATTTTTGGGTTATCCGGGCAGCCGTATTGTTACTGTGGAAGAGATCATTGAGAAAGTTAAAGCCATGAGGGAGGCATAGATATGACCAAGGTTTTTGAAAGAACTAAGGGCTTGATACCTGTTGCCAATCATTATTGTCCGGGCTGCGGACACGGAATAGTCCATCGTTTGGTAGCTGAGGTACTGGAAGAAAT